>JAZKYW010000347.1:0-17656 GCA_045612325.1 Candidatus Limiplasma sp.
AAAGCGCAGTGTTATGCAAAAGCATATTCAAAAGCACCTCTGTTGAGGAGCTTTCTAAGGAATTTAATCAGAAATGGATTGAACTGATCAATCGATTGGAACAGCTCAAATGCTCATCTGAGTTGCGGCAAAAATGACAGGAGGCATCTAAAATGATATATTCATATTGTGAAACGGCTTTTCTGAATAGCCCGCGATAGGAGTGGGGATTCATGAAGGCAGCTCTCTATTGTCGTCTGTCTGAAGAAGACAGAAACAAGCAATGCGCAACGGATGACAGCAACAGCATACAGAATCAAAAAGCTATGCTGCTGCAATACGCTACGGAAATGGGGTGGGAAGTTTACCAAATATATAGTGACGATGACTACACCGGCTCAGATCGCCGCAGACCGGAATTTGTGCGTCTGCTAAAGGATGCCGAGCAGAGAAAGTTTGACATCGTTCTGTGCAAGACTCAATCCCGCTTTACCCGTGAACTGGAATTGGTTGAAAAGTATATCCATGGACTTTTTCCGATTTGGGGAATTCGATTTGTTAGTATTGTAGACAATGCTGATACAGCTAATAAAGGAAATAAAAAATCGCGCCAAATCAATGGGCTGGTGAATGAATGGTATTTGGAGGACATGTCGGAGAACATCCGCAGCGTCCTTACAAATCGCCGTGAGAATGGCTTCCACATTGGTTCTTTTGCCCTGTATGGGTACAAAAAAGACCCAGAGCAAAAGGGACATCTGATCATTGACGAGGAAGCAGCAGCTATTGTGCGCGAGGTTTTCAACTTGTTTGCTTCAGGTATGGGTAAAACCGCCATTGCACGACTTCTCAACGATCGGGGCGTTCCAAATCCTACCGAATACAAACGCCTTCACGGGCTGCGGTACCAACAACCAAAGACAAAGAACAGCACACTTTGGCGATACTTTGCCATTTCGGACATGCTTATCAATGAGATTTACATCGGCAACATGGTTCAGGGCAAATATGGCAGCGTATCCTACAAGACGAAGCAGAACAAGCCTCGACCTAAAAGCGAATGGTACATCGTAGAAGGAACACATGAACCGATCATTGATCGGGAATTGTGGGATCGTGTACAGAACCTGGTCGCGCAGAAATCAAAACCCTTTATTACGGGGAACATTGGCTTGTTTGCGAAGAAGGCAATTTGCATGAATTGTGGATACACCATGCGGACACACAAAAACCGAGGAATCCACTACCTGATCTGCAGCTGCCGTCATGTGGCCAAAGATGCTTGCATTGGTTCTTTCATTCAGGTGGCAAAGCTGGAAAGGCTTGTTCTCGATGAACTTCATCATCTGTCTGAAGCCTATTTGGATGAGGATGCTGTGGCTCAGGGAATCGCTTTCGCCAACAATCTGCAAGAACAAAGGAAACAGCTTCTTAACTGCGTGACTACCTATCAGAAACGTGTTGAAGAGTATTCCAAAGGCATTCGTGACCTGTATATGGACAAGGTGAAGGGCCTGATTTCCGATGCGGATTATGCAGATATGTCGAAAGAATTTCAGCGGGATCGTGATCATTTTGAGCAGTTGATCAAGGATGTGGAGCACCAGATTGCTGAACTGGATGAGCGGATTGCGATTGGTGATAATCGTCGCTCTATCGTTGAAAAGTATGTCAATCTGGAACAGCTATCCCGTGATGCTGTAGAAGTGCTGATTGACCATATTCGCGTAGGAAAACGCATTCCGAAGACAAAAGACGTTCCTATTGAAATACATTGGAACTTCTAAAAAGGACTCATATGTTGTCCTTACAAGGTCGTACCAGAACAGAAGGCGCGTACAACATACGAGAATCTGCTGATCCTTGCGGATGATCCTGATGTAAAGGATGTGCTGCGCTACCTGCGTCAGCGCGAGATCGTGCATTATCAGCGTTTCGGCGAAAGCCTTGAACTGATCAAAGATCAGCTGGATGGCAGAAACTATTACGCATTCAATCCTGCGCTGAGCCTGACAAAATAAAAGGAAGGAGCCCGGCCGTGCAATACGGGCCGGGCTCTGTTTTCAGCGTACGAAAAGCTGCGTTACATAGACGAACCCCTGACTGTCCGTCCAGACGCCGATACCAACCTTTTGCCACCGAGAACCAAGAATGTTGCTGCGGTGGCCGCTGCTGCTCATGAATGCAGCCTGTGCTTTTTCAACATTTGCGTGGTGCGCAATGTTCTCACCGACAGACGTAAAGGAGTAGCCGAAGTGCTTGAGCATCTGCGAAGGAGAGCCGTAAGTGGGGGAAGTGTGGGAGAAATATCCCTTTTCGTGCATGTCACGGCTCTTTGCGCGGGCGATTTCGCTCAGGGCAGGATCAAGCTGCAGCGCGGGCAAGCCATTGGCAATTCGGTCTTGGTTTAGCAAATTCAGTGCATTTGCCTCTTGCGTACCAATAGAAGGTGTAGTATAATCATCGCCGATAGAGGGAGACGCCGTTACAACAGGTTTGGGTGTGGCAGTGACTGTCGGTTCCGTGGTAGGAACGGCGGTCGGCTGCGTTTCAGGCATGGGCGCAGGCGTTAACGCGGGCTCGAAGGTTGCTTCGGGCGTTGATTCGGGAGCGCATGTAACTGCGGGCGTACAGGCCGGCTCAGTTTGACCGTAGCTTCCGCCACTCTGTCGGTAAGGCCATCCCTTGAATCCAAACTGTGAGGCAGGCGCTCCGCTGTAAGCCAGCGCAGAGCCGGTCGCCGAGAGCGAAAGGGCAAGTGCAAGGGCAGTTAGCTTTTGTTGCTTGTTCATAAAATACCTCCGGTACAAAAATACGCTAAAAGCGTAATAGAATCGTAATACTTTCAGGGCGCGTTTTCAACGAAAATGGCAGTAAGCTGCCATGGGAAAGATTTGAAGCGATATCACACCCTAACAATAGAGGAGGAACCAATACCATGAATCTCGTAAAATGTCCCCGTTGTGATCTCAACTACATCCTGGATACCGAAAAGCTGTGCAAGGTTTGCCTGCGCGAAATGAAGGGTAGCCATGTAGAGGATGAACTGGAGATGTGCTCCGTGTGCAACGAGGCTCCTGCTCTGCCCGGCCGTGACGTATGTCTGAGCTGCCTGAAGGAAATGAATGACAGCACCACCGATGAGGATGTCGAAGAGAACGGCGCCGTGGTGGACGAGTCCGCTCTGGGCCTGAACTCCGTGAGCAACATGGACGAGATCCTGCCCCAGATGAATGACGATGACGACGATTTTGCCGATCTGGAAGGCGATCTGTCTCTGGAAAGCGTCATCGAAGACGAAGAGAACGAAGAAAACGAACACGAAGACGAGGAATAATCCCGGTACTGTAAAGCGAGGGACGAATGTCTGTATTTGCGATTGGCGATCTCCATCTGCCCGGTCATGAGCAAAAGCCCATGGATGTGTTCGGCAGCCATTGGGATCGCCATTTTGAAATCATCAGCCAGAACTGGCTCAACAAGATCACTCAGGACGATGTGGTGCTCATCCCCGGCGATATCAGCTGGGCAATGCAGCTCAGCGAGGCGGCGGATGACCTGAATGCCATCGGTCAATTGCCGGGCACCAAGCTTTTGCTGCGCGGCAACCATGATTACTGGTGGAGCTCTCTTACCAAACTGCGCGCTGCGCTGCCGGAGGGCATGCACGTCATCCAGAATGACGCCATGAAGATCGGCGACCGTATTTTCTGCGGTACGCGCGGATGGAATTTTCCCACAGGGCAGCAGACGCTGAGCGCGCAGGATGAAAAGGTGTACCAGCGCGAGCTCATCCGCCTGCGTATGTCGCTTGACCATGCACGCAAACTGGGGGATGGGGAAATCACCGTGATGCTGCATTTTCCGCCGCTGTTTGCGGATGGGATCAGCACCGCCTTTACGGATATTCTGGAAGAGTATCAGGTGCCGCGGGTGGTGTATGGTCATCTGCATGGCGCCGGCATCAAAATCGGTTTCGATGGCATCAGAAACGGCGTTTCTTACCATCTGGTATCCTGCGATGCGCTTGGTTTTGATCCGCTTTGTATCGCAAATGATGCGAAACCTAACAATTGATTAAGTTTTCTTAATATAATTGTAACAACTAAAGAAAGAACGAGTGTTCGCAAGCGCTCAAACCCTTATAAATCAAGGGTTTGAGCGCTTGCTTTTTTTGTCTCAAAAAAGTAAGAACAACCGTTCGTACAAAAAGGCAAAAACTGTGATGAGTTTGTTTCAAAAACGGAGCGCAAAGAGCGGCGGAGGGATGGCTGAAAACGAAAAAGTGGGATATAATGGTGGAGCGGCCCTAAAATGGGTGTAAAGTGGAGGCAAAAGGAGCGGTGAACGAGCATGGAGGACGAAAGACGCATGGAGAGCGTAGCTCCCGAAACGTCCGTTAAAACTCGAAAACCGCGTTTTTTCGGCAGTTATGACCATTCGATCGATGCAAAAGGCCGAATCATCATTCCAACCGTATACAGAAAGGACCTTGGTGAAAGCTTCACCATCACCGTAGGTCTGGATGACGCTTCCATTGCTATTTATCCCGACGCCGCATTTGATGAAATGGTAGAAGCCCTCTACCGCATGAACCGCCGTAAGCCCTCGGTACAGAGGCAGCAGGATCATATCGCCAAGTTCAGCTATCCCGGCATGCAGGCGGACAATCAGGGCCGTGTACTGCTTCCTGTAAAGCTCAGGCAATATATTTTGGGCGACGTCAAGGATGTTGAGATCAGCGGTGCGCTGGATCACATCCGTATCGTGGAGAGTGCCATCGGTCTTGAAGAAGACATCTACTATAAAGAGCACAACAAAGAGATCCGCGAAGAGAACGCAGATTATGATGATTAATTTTTGAAGGGGGAGACCTTACATGTCTCAGTACCAGCCGATGTACGATACTTTCCAGCGTGAAGCAAGGGACCGTTATGTACCCAGCTCCCGCATTGGTGTATCTTCCAGCGCGTCTCTTCCTTCGGGTGAGATCGACTTTGGCAACGGTATGGCGAGACAGGGCGCTCCCCGCCGCCGCACGCAGGCTGCCAACATCGCCAAGGAGCGTGAGGCAAAAATCGAAAGCAAGCGTCAGAAGGTGCGCGAGCGCGAACAAAACAAGACCGGCGTGCGCGTAGGCATCCTCAACGGCGTGATCCTTTGTGCCGCACTCGTTATCGCCTGCCTGTTCACCCTCAACTATCAGCTCAGCACTCTGCAGGGCATTCAGGACCAGCGCAACCGTATCGATGCCGATACCACCGCATATGAGAAGCGCTTCAAGGAACTGAATGAGGAATATCTGCTTGCCTGCTCCGAAACCACCATCTGCTACGCCGCCGCGCAGGATTTGAAAATGATTCCCGCCGAGGCTGCTGAGGCTGTCCACCTTGTGCCTGTGGATACCCGTCCCCTGCTGACTGCCAGCCAGAATCCGCAGAATGTGGTGGCGGAAGTTACCGTACAGACCACGCAGATTCCCGCCATTGCAAGCGCAGGCAACTGATTTTGGCGTCTGCTGACACCCTGCGCCGAAAACCGCATATACGCAGCCGTTGATGCATACATCCCTCTTACTGAAGATAAAGGGGGATTTTGCATGATAACGGAGCTGCACATCCGCAAGCGCGTTTTTGCGTTGCTGGTCATGCTTGTATTTTTGTTCGTGCTGCTGTTTGCACGCATTGCATGGCTGACGACCTTCCGCTCGGCGGAGCTGACCTCCCGCGGCGTCAGACAATGGACGCGCGAAGGTACGGTATATGCGCGGCGGGGAAGTATTCTTGACACCAACGGGCAAACGCTCGTGATGAGTTCGACGGCTTATATCGTAAGTGCCGACCCTCGAAAGATATCGGACATGTCTTTGTTCACACAAACGATATGTCCGATTTTGGATTTGGATGAGGAAAACGTTGCGCATAAGTTGTCGGACAGGACCAAGGCATCCGTGACCCTGAAGAGGCAGGTTTCGCGCGAAACGGCTGATGCATTGCGAAAGCTGCAGACGGCCGGCAGCGATGAGGTACGCCTGCAGTTAAAGGCGCTGCTGTTTGACGAAGACGTGCGGCGTATGTACCTGAACAATGATTTTCTGGTGCAGACGCTGGGGCTTACCAATGTGGACGGCGAAGGACAAAGCGGCATTGAACTGCAGTATGATTCGCTGATGAAGGGCGCAAACGGGCTTACGCTCCGCAGCGTGGATGCAAGGTCTCAAACGGTGTACGACAGCGGCAACCTCTATGTAGAGCCGCAGGATGGCAACGATATCAAGCTGACTATTGATGCATCCATCCAGTCGGTCTGCGAAAAGGCCATGCGTGAATGTTACGAAGTGAACAAAGCGCAGGCTGTTCATGTCATTGCGATGGACCCGTACACAGGTGCCATCCTTGCCATGTGTTCCAAGCCCGATTATGACCCGAACACGCCTCCGCGCGATCAGCTGAGTGCGCTGAACCAACTGATGCGCATCAAACTGGTTACGGACGCCTACGAGCCCGGCTCTACTTTCAAGATCCTGACTGCTGCCGCAGCGCTGGATGCGGGCGTAACGACCCCTGAGGACGGTTTTTACTGCTCAGCAAAGATCACTGTGGATGGCGATACCATCCGCTGCTGGGGCCGTGCCCACGAAGCGGAAACCATGGCGCAGGCGCTGCAGAACAGCTGCAACCCTGTGTTTGTGGAATTGGCGCTGCGGCTGGGAACGGAGCGTTTTTACCAATACCTGCGCGCTTTTGGCCTGGGGCAGAAAACAGGTATCGATCTGCAGGGCGAATCGGGCGGTATCCTGATCGCTGAGCGCAACGTCAAAAACGTGGATCTTGCGCGTATCGGCTTTGGGCAGAGCGTTGCGGTCACGCCGGTGCAGCTGCTTTCGGCGGCATGTTCGGTCATCAATGGCGGCAGGCTCATGCAGCCGTATCTGCTGGAGGAGGTCATCTCGCCCGAGGGGGAAGTCATCTACCGCACACAGCCCAAGGTGCTTTCCAATCCCATCAGCGAGGAGACCAGCCGTCTGATGCGCGAACTGCTTGAAAAAGTAGTCAGCGAAGGCGGCGCGAAAAATGCAGCCGTATCAGGCTACCGAATCGGAGGCAAAACGGGTACGGCGCAGGTGTACAAGGATGGCAAAATCGTCAGAGACGTGCACATCGGCTCGTTCCTCGGGTTTGCGCCCGCGGATGACCCGCGCATCGCTTTGCTGGTGATTGTGGACGAAGCAGATGCGCCTGTTGATTATGGCGGCACAACTGCTGCGCCTTTTGCTGGACAAATCCTTGCAGATGTGTTACCTTATTTAGGTTGTAAGAGTTCTTCGCAGGAAGAACGCACTGAAACGGAAGTCCCTTCTCTGGTGGGGCTGTCTGTGAGCGAAGCGCGCAGCATTGCACGCAGCGCAGGCTTTACGGTGCTGGATGACGGCGCAGGTACAACTGTCACTGCGCAGATGCCAAGCGCCGGCGCCAAACTGCTGACAGGCGGACAGCTGATGCTTTACACCTACACGCAGGATTTACCAAAACCCGAAACCATCGTTTGTGTGCCTGATGTGCTTGGCGAATCGCTGGCGCAGGCTGCAACAAAATTAAGACAGGGCGGGCTGGAGATGGAAATCGACGGCACGGGATATGCTGTCAGGCAGGAACCTGCAGCGGGGGAATACGCCGCACAGGGGTCTGTAGTCAAAGTTAAGTTCGAAATGCCTAATCCATAAAGGATGGAGGAAATCATATGTTACTGAAGGAGTTGCTTGCGGAAGTTCCCGGTATTCTGGGTACGCGCGGCAATATGGATATGGAGATCGGCGCCCTGGTAACGGACAGCCGCATCAAGGAGCCCGTTAACAACGGCCTGTTCTTCTGCATCAGCGGCATGCGCTTTGACGCGCACAACTATGCGGATCAGGTGGCTCAGTTTGGCTGCACCGCGCTGATCGTAGAGCGCTTTCTGGATAGCCCCCTTGCGCAGGTCAAGGTGGAAAATGTGCGCTCCGCTATGGCGTACATCGCTTCTGCGTTCTTCGGCCATCCCAGCCGCAAGCTGCGCATGGTGGGCGTAAGCGGCACCAAGGGGAAAACCACCACCAGCTTCCTCATGAAGGCCATCCTTGAAAAGGCGGGCTTTAAGACCGGTCTCATCGGCACTACGGGCAACCTGATCGGCGAGAAGCATCTTGCCAGCAACATGACCACGCCCGACCCTGTTGACCTGCACCGCACCCTCAAGCAGATGGTGGATGAAGGCGTGGAAGCCGTCAGCATGGAAGTAAGCGCCCATGCGGTGGATATGCACCGTCTGGACGGCGTGGTGTTTGAAGCTGCCTGCTACACCAACCTTTCTCAGGATCATCTGGATTACTTTGGCACCATGGAGAACTATTTCGAAGCCAAGAAATCCTTCTTCATGCACGGCGCGGTCAAGAATGCTTCTCTGAATGCTGATGAGGAGACTTCCGAACGCATTATCAGCGATATCAAGGTGCCTTATCTCACCTTTGGCATCAGCGCCAAGGCCGATGTGTTTGCCCGCGATATCGAGATCAGCGAGAACGGCGTTTCCTTCATCATCAGCCTGCACGGCATGGAAGCCATGGCCATCTCCATGCACCTGACCGGCATGTTCAACGTTTACAACGCGCTGGCTGCCGCTTCTCTTGCCATGATCATGGGCATTGAGAAGGACGCCATCCGCGATGGCCTTGAAAGCCTGCGCAACGTGCCCGGCCGTGTGGAGATTTTGGATACGCATACGCCCTACAAGGTGATCCTTGACTACGCTCATTCTCCCGATGCGCTTGAAAACGTACTCAAGACCGTGCGCGCCTTTACCCGCGGCAGACTGATCACGCTGGTGGGCTGCGGCGGCGACCGCGATAAGGGCAAGCGTCCCATGATGGGCGAGATCGTAGGCAGAATGGCTGATTACTCCATCCTGACCAGCGATAACCCCCGTACCGAAGATCCCATGCTCATCCTCAACGCCATTGAAGAAGGCATGAAGCAGACTGACGGCGAGTATACCGTGATCGAAAACCGCCGTGAAGCCATCCGCTATGCGCTGGAAATGGGCCGTGAAGGCGACGTGATCATCCTTGCAGGCAAGGGCAACGAAACCTATCAGGAGATCATGGGCGTTAAGTACCCCTTCGATGAAAAGATCGTCGTGCAGGATCTGCTTGAGGAAATGCGCGGCTGAATGATACCAAGGAGGATTCAATATGCTTAAGCTGATGCTGGCTCTGATCGTTTCTGTCATTGCAATGCTGCTGATCGGTCCCCGTGTGCTGCCTGTGCTGCGCAAGCTCAAGTTTGGTCAGTCCGTGTACGAACTTGGTCCCAAGAGCCATCAGGTCAAGCAGGGCACGCCTACCATGGGCGGCCTGATGTTTGCCGTTGTTGCCTGTGTGGCTGCGCTGGTGTTCCACGGCGCGTGGTACGGCTTTGCCGATTTCACGCTCGCGCTGATCTTTGTTTCTCTGGGCAGCATGCTCGTAGGCTTTGTGGATGACTACATCAAAGTAGTCAAAAAGCGCAATCTGGGCCTGATCTGGTGGCAGAAGATCATCGGTCAGGTAGTTGTTGCTGTGCTGTTCTCCCTGTACTGCTACATCCATCCCGCGGTAGGTTCCAAGGTGATCATCCCCTTCTTCAATGTGGAGTGGGATCTGGGCATCTTCTATGTGCCGCTGATGGCTGCTACCATGATCTTTATGATCAACAGCGCTAACCTGCAGGACGGTCTGGACGGTCTGCTCTCCACGGTCACCGTTGTCGGCGGCTCCGCATGGGCTGTGATCGCGCTGATCCTTGCTGCGGGTGCAGGCGTTGCCGAAGAAGTTGCAGGCAATTATCAGAACCTTGCCATCTTTGCCATGGCGCTTGTAGGTGGCTGCATCGGCTTCCTGCGTTTCAACCGCTATCCTGCCATGGTGTTCATGGGTGATACCGGCAGCATGTTCATCGGCGGCGCGTTTGTGGGCATGGCGATGCTCACCCGCATGCCCATCCACATGATCTTTGTGTGCGTCACGCTGCTGGCTTCTTCTTTCAGCGTCATCATCCAGCGTGCTTACTTTAAGCTTACGCACGGCAAGCGCATCTTCAAAATGTCTCCTATCCATCATCATTTTGAACTGTGCGGCATGACTGAGAAGCAGATCGTTCGTATGTACGGCATTGTGGAAGCCATCTTCTGCGTGCTGGCTATTCTGTCCATCTGATGTACGGAGGCGAAACGACCATGGAACTGAACGGAAAGAAAGTTCTGCTCGTAGGTATGGCGCGCAGCGGTATTGCTGCTGCCGAACTGCTTAAGAAGCACGGCGCCACGCCTCTGCTCAATGACCGAAAGACCGAAAGTGATTTCGAAGGCGCTCTGGACGGCCTCAAGGCTATCGGCTGTGAGTTCCGCCTGGGTCAGGACCCTGTGACTCTCTTGGATGAAGCGGATGCGCTGGTCATCAGCCCCGGCGTGCCGATCACCGCACCTGTTGTGCGTGCCGCCGCCGAGAAAAACATGCCCATGGTAGGCGAACTGGAACTGGCTGCTTCGCTGCTTTCCAGCCCCTATGTAGCCATCACGGGCACCAACGGCAAAACCACCACCACCACGCTGACCGGCAAGATTTTTGAAAATGCGGGCTTCAAGGCGCATGTGGCGGGCAACATCGGTTATCCACTTTCTGCGGTCGCCATGGAAGACCGCGCAGAGGATATGACGACCATCGAAGTTTCCAGCTTCCAGCTGGAAAGCATCGAGACTTTCCATCCCCGCGTTGCCGCTCTGCTCAACATTACCGAAGACCACCTCAACCGTCACGGCACCATGGCGGAGTACATCCGCCTGAAGAAGCGCATCTTTGAAAATCAGACGGCTCAGGATGTTGCCGTGCTGAATATGGATGACGCCGAAACGGCTAAGATGGCTGCCGACCTGAAGGCGCAGATCGCGTTCTTCAGCCGTACGCAGAAGGTTGAAAACGGCGCATATGTCGACAACGGCAAGATCGTCTGGCAGTGGAAGGGCGAACGCGTTGAGATTTGTGATGCCGATCAGATTTTGATCCCCGGTCCGCACAACCTTGAAAACGCGCTGGCTGCTACGGCGATCACCTGTGCGATGGGCATCACTGCGGATGTCATCCGTCAGACGCTTCTGACCTTTGCAGGTGTTGAACACCGCATTGAAAAGGTGCGTGTGTTTGAAGATGTAACTTACATCAACGACTCCAAGGGCACCAATGTGGATTCCACCATCAAGGCTGTACAGAGCATGACCGCTCCTACGGTGATTTTGCTTGGCGGCTACGATAAGCACACTGATTTTGCGCCCATGTGCGCGGAGATCATGCAGAGCAAGTTTATTGCTCATGCGGTAGTCCTTGGTGAAACGGCTGAGCAGATCGCCCGTCAGCTGAAGGAAGCCGGCTATACCGCCATCACTCATGCCGAAAGTCTGCAGGATGCTGTGGATAAGGCGCGTGCGCTTGCACAGAAGGGCGGCAATGTGCTGCTTTCTCCTGCCTGCGCCAGCTTTGATATGTTCCGTGATTTTGAACATCGCGGAGAAGTGTTCAAGCAGATCGTCAATGAACTGAAGTAAAAAGAAGCCCCCTTCCCGAAGTGGAGGAGATGCATACCAAAGAAAACGCATCCGAATCCATTGAAGGGAGGGGCTTTTTTGTACCGCCTGCAACCTGCCGCCACGGCGCGGTATTTGAAAAAACGGCGTGCACATGTTGATCATACGCTGCTTGCGCTGCTCATTTTGCTGCTGATGTTTGGACTGCTCACCCTGTTCAGCGCTACGTACTATAAAGCGGTCAAACAGGGAGATGCGCTGCTGGAGGTAAAACGTCAGCTGATCGGCATAGGGCTTGGCGCCGTGCTGATGGCTGTGACATGCCGTATTCCGTACACCTTCTGGCGTGATGCCCGCATCGTTGTGGGAGCACTGGCTGTCAGCTTTGTACTTCTTGTGCTGGTCATTATTCCCGGTATCGGCGTGTTCATCAACGGTTCGCGCCGATGGCTCAATATAGCGGGCATGAGTTTTCAGCCGTCCGAGGTAGCCAAGATCGCATCGGTTTTATACCTTTCTTCCACGCTGAGTTACCGTTTGAAACGCGTGGGGCAATTTTGGAAAGGGATCGTGCCGCTGCTTGTTGTGCCGGGAATCATGTTTCTGCTTATTCTGGAACAGCCCAATTTGTCTACAGCGGGCAGCATTGTCATCGTTGCTGTTTTGATGATGCTGATTGCAGGTGCGAAATGGGGACATCTCACCTTTATGGGCATTGCAGGCTTATGTCTGGGCGCGGTTTATGCATGGACGGAGCCCTACAGACGCGAGCGTTTGCTTTCGTTCCGCGACCCCTTCGCGCAGATGAGCGATGAAGGTTATCAGCTTGCGCAATCGCTGATCGCCATCGGCTCGGGCGGATTGTTTGGACGCGGGCTTGGCAAAGGCAGACAAAAGTTCAGTTTTCTGCCGTATCCCGAAAGCGATTTTATCTTTGCCATTGTCGGAGAGGATTTTGGACTGTTTGGCTGCACGCTGGTGATCGTTTTGTTTGTTGCATTCGCCTTTGCGGGTATGCGCATCGCAGTCAGCTGTCCCGACCGCTACGGATGTCTGCTGGCGGCCGGTTTGACGGCAATGATCACCGTGCAGGCGATCCTCAATATTGCTGTGGTCATTGGCGCAATGCCGACAACGGGCCTTCCGCTGCCGTTTTTCAGCGCAGGCGGCACATCGGTCTCACTGCTGATGGCTGCAACGGGGATCATTCTGAGCGTATCGCGCTCGTCTGTCAGATGAGTTTTTCACACAAGGTCAGGCATGACATAGGATGCTGCATGGAATGCTTGACGGAGGTGAAGCGATGAACGCCTTGCGGATTCGGGGCGGGAAATGCCTGAAAGGGGAATACAGGGTACATGCAGCCAAAAATGCTGTGCTGCCCATCATGGCTGCGGCGATCCTCACTGATGAAAAAACGCTGCTGACAGGATGCCCGCTGCTCAGTGACATTGCATACATGGGCGATATTCTGGAAACGCTCGGCTGCAGCGTGTGGCGCGAGGGAGACGCCATTCTGATCGACCCGTGCGATTTGAACAGCTGCGAAATGCCTGATGCACTTTCCAAAAAGATCCGCTCGTCCATTTTCCTCATGGGACCTATCCTGGCGCGCTTTGGAAAAGCAATCGTGACGATGCCCGGAGGATGCGAAATCGGTCTTCGTCCCATCGACCTGCATTTGAGCGGTCTGAGGCAGTTGGGCGTACATATCACCGAAGAAGGCGGCGTCATTCGCTGCGATGGCAGGGGAATGCATGCGGGAAACGTTCATTTTGACTATCCAAGCGTAGGCGCTACCGAAAACGTGATGATGGCTGCGGTGCTTTTGGATGGCAAAACAACGCTGCACAACGTAGCCCGAGAGCCTGAGATCGTTGATTTGCAAAAGTTTCTCTGTGCGATGGGCGCAAAAGTGAGCGGGGCCGGCTCGCATACCGTTGTGGTCGAAGGGGTACGCACCCTTCGCGGCATCACCTATCAGCCCATGCCCGACAGAATCGTCGCAGGCACGCTTTTGGCTGCGGCAGCCGCGACAGGCGGCGATATCCGCCTGTTCAACACGCCTTGCACGGAAATGCAGGCTGTATTCAGTAAGCTCAGCGAAATGGGCTGCAGCTTGAATGCAGACGAAGAAACGATAAGTTTGCACGCGCCGCGGCGGCTGAGGGCATTTCAATTGCTGCAGACGCAGCCGCATCCGGGCTTTCCGACAGATATGCAGGTACAAATGCTTGCTTTGGCCACAAGGGCAACAGGAACTTCGGTCGTTGTGGAGAATGTATTTGAGAACAGGTTTACGCATGCGGGAGATTTGAACCGCATGGGCGCGGATGTGCTGGTCAACGGGCGCACGGCAGTAGTGCGCGGTGTGGAAAAACTCTATGGCGCCAAAGTGGCTGCGAGAGACCTGCGCGGCGGAGCGGCGTTAGCCATTGCGGCGCTCGGCGCGGAAGGCGAAACGCTGATCGCCAACGCAGAATTGATCGACAGAGGTTATGAAAGACTGGAAGATATGCTGAACGCTCTGGGAGCAGACGTCAGCAGGATACATACAGACGTTTGAGTGGCGGGAGGAAAAGCACGTGAGCAAACGAAGCAGGAAAGAAGCCGAACAGCGCGTCGAAGTGGAAAACTTTGAAGCTTACGGTGAATATCAATATCAATTTGCCGCGCAGCAGGAGTCCGCATCTGCTGACGCGGCTAAACAGCATGCGCCCCAAAAGCGCAAGCGCAAAAAGAACAGCCTTTTTTTCCGTTTTCTGCTGCTTTTGACCATCCTTACGGTATTGATCGTGGTGGCGCAGAAAATGTTTTTCAGCCTGCAGACGGTTTACGTCATCGGTAATGATGACAAAACACCTCAGCAGGTGGTGGTCAGTTCGGGCCTGATGCGCGGACAGAATATGATCGCCATCACGGAGGAATCCGTTGCTGCTGCCATGGCCAAGGACCACACGATCATTTTTAAGGACATGCAGAAAAAGTATCCGGGCACCATCTACCTCTACATTGAGGAAAGAAAGACGGTTGCTGTTATGCAGTGGCTGGGTGTGTTGTATACGCTGGATGATCAGGGCATGGTCATGAAGGAAGAAGCAACCGCCGTATTGCCCTCCGATCTGCCGCTGGTAACAGGCTTTCAGCCCAACAGCGTGATGGTGGGGCAGTATCTCAGCCTGCGCGATACAGACCAGCTGGAAGCCTACAAAACCATTATGTATGAGCTTGCACAGCAGCTTTATGCAGACCAGATATCCGCCATGCATATTGCCGATGTGGACAACCTGTATCTGATCACGCTGGAAGGCGTGACGGTGCGCCTTGGCAATGCCGAACATATGGAAGACAAGATCGGCGCGGTGAGAACCTGCATGGGTCATCTGCGCCAGCTCAACGTAACGGGCGGCATTATGGATGTTACCAAAGTGACCGATCTTGCTACGCAGGAAAACGAGGTCAAGTATATGCCTGAGGGCGGCTGATATTCCATTTTTTACATTTGTGCTATCAAATTTATGAAAAAAAAGCGGGTTTGCGCTTGCGAAATAATGCCAAAAAGGTTACAATAAATAGTGGTAGTATGGGTGCTTTGTAGAACAGGCACCTTTTCCCGCCGTTGAAAAAACGGCTGATACCTGATGAACAGGGGATTGTATTAGTATGAAATCGACCATTGCAGCTATTGATTTTGGTACAAGCAAGATTGTTACGCTGGTGGCAGAAGGAAACGGCAACAAGGGCTGTGATATCATCGGCGCCGGCATGGCTCCGTATGAAGGCTTTTGGGACGGCGAATGGAATGACGCCGCTCATTTGAACGAGGCCATTCAGAAGTCCATCATCGAGGCGGAAACGCAGGCCAAGCGCAAGCTCCGCGAGGTCAACGTCGGCGTGCCCGGTGAGTTTACCCGCGTCTACGCGGTTGAAGCCAGCGTGACCGTGCAGGGCGCTGACCCGCACGTAATGCCCAAGCATGTTGAAAAGATTTTTGCCGAGGCAGACAAGATGCTCTCTCCCGTGCGCGGCGTTGTTGTGCACCGCAGTCCCGCCTGGTTTATGGTGGACGGCGGCAAAAAGACGCTGGAGCCCGTAGGCATGAAGGGCACCGAGCTCAAGGCTCTTGTGAGCTTTGTGGTTGCCGACACCTTCTTCCTGGATGACGTGATGGCCCGTCTGCGCGATATGAACATCGCCGTCAGCGGCTTCTTCTCCTCCTGCACGGGCGAAGCGATGCTCTATCTGCTGGAGGAAGAGCGCGACCGCACTGCTATCCTCATCGACGTGGGCTATACCTGCACCGATGTGATGGCTGTGGAGGGCGATGCGATCATCTTCCAGAAGACGCTGCCCATGGGCGGCGGTCACATTGCCGGCGCCGTAGCCGAAGGCCTGCAGATCCGTCTGGAAGCTGCTGAGCAGATCAAGCGTGAGTACGTGTATGGAATTTCCACGATCACGCAATCCTATACCGTATCCGGCAGCGATGCTCTCAAGAGCATGACCTTCACTCAGGAAGAGGTAGCTGCCAAGCTGGAGCCCGTTGTTGACGAGCTGGCTGATGAGATCCAGAAGTGCCTTGACGAAAGCGGCATCAAGCTGGGCAACTGGTCTCCCGTTTATCTTACGGGCGGCGGCCTCAGCCTTAACCGCGGCGGCAAGGATTACCTCAGCGCCAAGCTGGGCCGTCCCGTGCGCGATACCGTCAAGCGCACCAACAAGCTGTCCAGCCCCATTTATGCCAGCGCGCTGGGTCTGCTGGACCTGATCATGGACACCATCGAATCCCGCAATGCGCCCACCGGCGGCGTATCCGGTACCATTAAAGAATTTTTCAAGAGCCTGCTGGGAGGCTGATGCCTTCGGCTGCGACCGAAAGATTGATAACAGAGTAGGAGGATCTTACTGTGCTTGAGTTTCAGATCGAAGATCAGCTGAGTTTTGCAACCATTAAAGTCATCGGCTGCGGCGGTGCCGGCAACAATGCCATCAACCGCATGGTAGATGCAGGTCTGCAGGGCGTTGAATTTATTGCCATCAACACCGACCGTCAGGCTCTTGCCATGAGCAAGGCCGGCACCACCATCCAGATCGGCGAAAAGCTGACCAAGGGCCTTGGCCCCGGCGCTGTGCCTGATGTAGGCCGCCGTGCTGCCGAAGAAAGCCGCGAAGAGATCGCTGCCGCCATCAAGGGCGCCGATCTGGTATTTGTTACCGCCGGTATGGGCGGCGGCACCGGCACCGGTGCGGCTCCCGTCGTTGCGGAGATCGCCCGTGATATGAACTGCCTGACCATCGCCGTGGTCACCAAGCCCTTTGCTTTTGAAGGCAAGCAGCGCATGAAGAATGCCGAAATGGGCATGATCGACCTGAAGCAGCGCGTGGATACGCTGGTCGTTATCCCCAATGACCGTCTGCTGCAGGTGGTCACCAAGGGCACTTCCATGCTGGAAGCCTTCCGCATTGCCGACGACGTGCTCCGTCAGGGCATTCAGGGCATCAGCGACCTCATCGCTGTGCCTGCGCTGATCAACCTTGACTTTGCCGACGTGAAGACCGTTATGGAATCCGGCGGTATGGCTCACATGGGTATTGGTATCGGCACCGGTGAAAACCGTATGGTCGAAGCCGCCAAGAATGCCATCGCCAGCCCGCTGCTTGAAACCAACATCGACGGCGCCCGCTCCGTGCTGATCAACATCACCGGCGGCGAGGATATGAGCATCATCGATATCAACGAAGCTGCCAACCTGGTCATGCAGGCTGCTGACAGCGAAGCCAACATCATCTTCGGCGCCGGCATCGACGAGCGCCTCAAGGATGAAGTACGCATCACCGTCATCGCTACCGGCTTCGAAAAGACTCCCTTCCCCAAGAAGGAAGAAAAGAAGACTTCCGAGCGCGACTGGTCCCGCAGCTTTGGCGGCGGCAGCGGCTCTCTGTACGGCACCAGCCCTGTTGTGCAGCAGGAATATTCCGCTCCTTCCTTTGATGACATGAGCTTCAACATGCCCATGGATGATGACGGTATGGGCGGCTTCGGTTACAGCATGGCGGGCAGCCAGATGCCCACCCCCGCCGCTGTGCC
>JAZKYW010000348.1:0-4919 GCA_045612325.1 Candidatus Limiplasma sp.
GTCAGCGCATTTTTCCTCCCCGGTCTCTCCTCGGAACAGGCCATCGCAGACCTGGACCTTCTGGGCGTCATGGTCTCCGGCGGCGCCGCCTGCGCATCCCAGAACGCTCAGCCCAGCCATGTCTACCGCGCCATGGGCTTAAGTGAGCAGGACGCGAAATGCGTTTTGCGCATCAGCGTGGGCAGAGGCACTTCGCGTGAGGAGATCATCATGGCAGCCAAAGCGCTGAAAAACCTGCTTGGGTGACAAAAGAAATCCTCTCCCTTTTTCGGGGAGAGGATTTTTGGTTTAGATTCCTGCGCACTGCTGCAGGCGCTCCTTGAGCATGGTGTAGCGCTTGGCAACGTGGTCGTTGTTGACCATCTGCGCAATGACCTCCTCACGGCCCACCAGCACCACCAGACGGCGGGCACGGGTGAGGGCAGTGTAGAGCAGGTTGCGGGCCATCAGCATGGGCGGACCGCCCACAACGGGCAAAACCACCACGGGGAATTCGCTGCCCTGACTCTTGTGCACAGTGAGGCAGTAGGCCAATTCCAGCGAATCCAGCTGCTGCTTCTGATAGGTGACAAAGCGGTCGTCATCAAAGCACACGGTGAGCAGATGCTCCGCGGGGTCCATGCGCACGATGTAACCCACATCACCGTTGAATACGCCGCTGCCTTCCTCGGTGCCGAAGGGCGTTTTGCGGGTGTATTCCAGCTGATAATCGTTCTTGGTCTGGATGACCTTGTCACCCACGCGGAATTCCGTATCGCCGTGGACGATGGCGTCCTTCTGCGGGCTTTCGGGATTGAGGGTGTTCTGCAGCATGCGGTTTAGCAGATACGCGCCGCAATCGCCCTTTTTGGTGGGCGTGAGCACCTGAATGGAGCGCGTTGCCTCGCTCTGCCAGCTGCCGCGGGGAAAGCCGAGGTACTGGGGCAGGCGGGTGGAGAGCAATTCGCAGATGGTGCTTGCCGCATCGGTCTGCATCACCTTGCGCTCAAAGAAAAAGTCGGTATCGCGCTTGCGCAGCACAGGCTGTTCGCCGTTGTTGATGCGGTGGGCGTTCAAAACGATCATGCTGCTTTCGTCCTGACGGAAAATATCCGTCAGCCTTACGCTGGGCACAACGTCGCTTTCCAGAATATCCGACAGCACATTGCCCGCGCCTACGCTGGGCAGCTGGTCGCTGTCGCCCACAAGGATGAGGCGCGTGCCGGGCAGGATGGCGCGAAGCAGGCTGCGCATCAGGCGCACATCCACCATGGACATCTCGTCCACGATGATGCAGTCCGCCTCCAGCGGATACTCCTCGCTGCGGGCAAAGGTGTCCTCATCGCCGCCGTATTCCAGCAGGCGGTGGATGGTCTTGGCCTCCTCGCCGGTGGCTTCGCTCATGCGTTTGGCGGCGCGGCCCGTGGGGGCGCACAGGAGGATATCGTTCTCCTCCTTGAGCAGTTCCAGAATGCAGCGGATGATGGTGGTTTTACCCGTGCCGGGGCCGCCGGTGATGACCAGCACGCCCTCGGTAACGGCGCTGGAGATGGCCTTCTTCTGCTGCTTGCTGAAGGATACGCCAAGCTCCTTTTCATATTTGGCAATGCGGGCGTCCACGCCGCGCACGGCCTTGTAGGGGCGCGATGTCATCAGCTGCTGCATGCGCAGCGCGATCTCGCTTTCGGCGTGGTAGTAAAGCGGCATGCATACCGCGTCCTCGCAGTCGGGCAGCACAAGGCCGATGAGCATTTTTTGCAGAAGCGCTTCGCTGATCTGCCTGTCCACCAGTTCCTCATCGGCGCGCAGCATCTGACAGGCGCGCTGCCTGAGCATCTCGCGGGGCAGATAGGTGTGCCCGCCGTTGCCCGCAGCTTCGCTCATCAGGTAAAACAGCGCGGCGCGCAGGCGGAACTCGCTGGCAGGGTCGATGCCCATGGAAAGCGCGATGCGGTCCGCCGTGAGGAAACCCACGCCCTCGATATCCATGACCATGCGGTAGGGATTCTGGCGGATGAGCTCCACGGCGTTTTCGCCGTAGTACTTGGCAATTTTCATAGCCAGATTGGGGCTTAAGCCGAAATTCTGCAAAAACACCAGAATGCGGCGCATACCCATCTGCTGCACATAGCTTTCGATGATCATGGCGGCCTTTTTGGGGCCGATGCCGCTGATCTCCGTCAGCCTTTCGGGGTGCTCGTCCATGATCTCCAGCGTGCGCTCGCCGAAATGCTTGACGATCATTTTGGCGGTAGCAGGGCCGATACCGCGGATGAGACCCGACCCAAGATATTTTTCAATGGCGGCTTTGCCTTCGGGCGGGGTGATGGTACAGGTGCGGGCATTGAACTGCCTGCCGTACACGGGATGCTCGCCCCATGTGCCTTCAAAGGTAACGTTTTCGCCGGGGCTCAGTTCCGGCATCATGCCTACGACCGTCTGCTGGGAACGTCCGCTGCCCACGCGCAGCACGGTATAGCCGTTTTCTTCGTTGCGGAAGGTAGTCTCCTGCACAACGGCAGTGAGGGTCTCAAGGGTCACGGGCGTTTCCTCCTTTCAGTCGGTTCGAAAAGCGCCGCCCTGCCTTGGCAGCGGCGGCACACGGTCACCTGCCTGTGCGGCGGGTCAGTTTGCTTTCGGAACGGGTTACGGACGTGGCAAGGTTATCGGCATGGTCGGCGATGCGTTCAAGGTTGTTGAGCACATCCAGATAGAGCATGCCGTTTTTGGGCGTACACTTTTTGTTCTTGACGCGGTTCATGTGATGGTCGGCAAGGGTAACGCACAGGTCGTCCACCTGGCTTTCCAGCACTTCGACCTCGCTGATGATATCCACATCGGTGATCTGATCCTGCACGATGTGAAGGCTCTTTTCAAGCATCTGCGTAACGCGGCCCGCAAGGTCCTCGATCTCGTGCTCGGCCTTGGCGGAGAAGCTGATCTTATCCTTTTTGCGAAGGCTGCCTACGTCCACGATGTTCTCGCTGTGGTCGCCGATACGCTCAAGGTCGTTGACGACATGGAACAGCGAGCCCACCAGCATCGTATCCGCATGGCTGAGGCTCAGGCCCTCCACCTCGATGAGGCAGTGGGTGATCTGCTCGTTAAGGTAGTCGATGACTTCCTCGCGGTTGGTGAACTCGTCCAGCTCCAGCGACTTGGGCGCAAAGTAGTACTGCATGGCAAAGTGATAGTTGCTCATGACCAGACGGCTCATGCGCTGCACCTCGCGGAAGAGCTGCTGTACGGCAACAGGAGGGGTGGAGAACATCAGCGTATCGAAATACTTGAGGCGCATGGGCTCCTTCACGGGGTCCTGACCGCTAACAAGCAGGCAGGCAAGCTTTTCAAGCACCACAGACAGGGGCAGAAGCACCACGGTGGTGGTTACGTTGAAGGCGATGTGGCTGTAGGCAATTTGAAGCCTCAGGTTATCGCCCGCGACCATGCGGATCCACTCCGCAAAGGGCAGCATGAGCGCAACGGCTACAAAGATGGCCGTGCCCAGCACGTTAAACAGAAGGTGCACCACAGCCGCGCGCTTGGCGGCACGAGTGGTGCCGGTACTTGCCAGCATGGCGGTCACGCAGGTACCGATGTTCTGACCGAACAGGATGAACAGCGAAGCCTCCAGCGTGATGGCACCCGAGCCTGCCAGCGCCTGCAGGATACCGACGCTCGCGGAAGAGGACTGCAGTACCGCCGTTACCACAAGGCCCACCAGCACGCCCACGAAGGGGTTGGTGGCAGTCGCCATCATCTGGCGGAAGGTCTCCCAGTCGCGCAGGGGACGCATGGCCTCGGTCATGGTATCCATACCCACAAACAGAATGCCCAGACCCATGGTGATCTGGCCCAGGTTTTTCAGCGTGGGGCGGTTGCCCGCAAGCAGGCAGATCGCGCCCACCGCGGTAAAGATCATGGCAAAATCCAGTTCTACCGAGAGCATCAGCGACGTGATGGTGGTACCGATGTTGGCGCCCATGATGACGCCGATGGCGCGGCTCAGTTCCAGAAGGCCCGCGTTTACGAAACCGACCACCATAACGGTCGTCGCGCTGGAGGATTGGATCACGCCCGTGACCAGCGCACCCACCAGCACTGCCAGCAGCTTATTTTTGGTAAGCACTTCCAAAAGGCGCTTCATTTTGGAGCCTGCTGCCTGCTCCAGTCCGTCACCCATCTGCTTGATGCCAAACAGGAACATACCAAGGCCTGCAAGCAGAGAAAGGATCATTTTTGCATCCATCGTTCTTTCCTCCTGTGCGCATCCTGCGCACATTCCTTACTAAGACATTTTTCTGCATGTTACAGAATAGCACAAGACACACCACTTGTAAAGCAAACAAAAAGGATAGATGGTTCACCTTGTACACTTCCGTTGGTGTAAATTGGCAAAAAATCGACCCAAAAGCTTGTGTTTTGCCGTCAGTGGGGATATAATGTCAACGTTGCATTCCGGGTCTGTGGTTGTAAGCCGATGCCAGACGCGGGCAAAGCGGTCCACGTAAGCCATCCAAAGCGGTGGTGAGCATGGCGCGTTCTAGATGTAAGACCGACCGCCGTTTCAAAGGCGAGAGAAGGCACGTAGGGCGTCAGACACGATGAGCAAACCTTCCAGTCGGCGAGTGTGGGGTCAAAGACCAGGTCAGCCGGCTGCACGATTCATTCATTTTTGGAACGGAGGATCCCCATCATGTACGAAGACAAGACGTTGGTTTGCCGTGACTGCGGCGCTGAGTTCGTGTTCACCGCCGGTGAGCAGGAGTTCTACGCTGAGAAGGGCTTCCAGAACGAGCCCACCCGCTGCCGTGAGTGCCGCGCCGCCCGCAAGGCTAACCGCGCCGCCGCTCCCCGCGAGATGTTCGAGACGACCTGCGCTGCTTGCGGCAAGGCCACTACCGTGCCCTTCATCCCCAAGAGCGATCGTCCCATCTACT
>JAZKYW010000349.1:0-6067 GCA_045612325.1 Candidatus Limiplasma sp.
CAGCGAGCAATACCGCATCAACCTTGTTTGGCAAAAATACAGGCAGAATGAAAATGAGCGGGATCAGCAGAATGACTTTTCGAAGCAAGGCAAGAAACAGTGACGTTTTGGCATTGCCCATGGCTACAAAGGTCTGCTGGCAGGCGATCTGCAAACCAAACATGAAAATGACCGCCATATAAATACGCAGCGCATGAACGGTGGCATCTACAAGCGCCTGTTCTCCCGTAAAGAGCATCGCAAACCAATGCGGCACCGCCATCGCAGCCAGCCACACAAGCGTTGAATACGTCAGACAAATCCCAAGCAGCAGTTTATAGCAGGCAAACACGCGTTTATGATTGCCCGCGCCAAAGTTGAAACTGACGATAGGCTGCGCGCCTTGGGTAAATCCCTGCAGCGGCATAAGCGTAAAGTTCATTACACTGGTAAGGATGGTCATTGCGCCAACGGCTATATCCCCGCCGTAACGAAGCATGGAGGAATTAAAGCTGATTGAGAGCAGGCTTTCCGTTGATTGCATCACAAAAGTTGCAAGTCCCAGTGCAACACAAGGCAAATAAACCGAAGGCTTGATGCGCAGGTAACAGCGACGGATATGCAGATGCGTTTTCTTGCCCGTCAAAAATCTCAGCACCCAAACCGCAGAAATTGTCTGCGAAAGCACGGTGGCCAGCGCTGCGCCTTTTACGCCCATGTCAAATCCGAAAATAAACACGGGGTCAAGCGCAATGTTGACAACAGCACCGATCAGCACCGTATACATGCTGATTTTGGAAAAGCCCTGTGTGGTGATAAACGGATTCAGTCCAAGCGAATACTGTACGGCAATCGTGCCAACGGCGTAGACCGAAAGATATTCCCACGCATAGCCGATGGTTTCCTCACTTGCGCCAAAGAGCATAAGCGCCCGTTTGCCCAAAAGCAGCAGCAGCGCCGTAAGCACCACAGCCGTCGCGGTCAGGCCGGCAAAGCAGTTGCCGAGGATGTTTTCAGCATCGTCCTTTTTGCCCTTGCCCATCATGATGGCAGCACGCGGCGCACCGCCCACACTAAAAAGCGATGCAAACGCCATGACCATCACGATCAGCGGCAGCGTAACGCCAACGCCCGTAAGCGCCATAGCGCCTTCGCCTGGAATATGACCGATATACATACGGTCCACAACATTGTAAAGCACATTCACGATCTGCGCGGCGATGGCGGGCAGTGAAAGCTGCCACAAAAGCTTGCCGACAGGTTTGGTTGCAAGCGCATTTTCTTTGTTATCCATTTGATTCATGGGTGCCTCCTGTATAACTTCACAAATCTCTTTCATTATAGATAGATATACGCCAAAACGCAAGCATGCCTGCGATTGACAAGCATCCTGCGCCATGATAGACTTTTTGCATGGCACACACGAAGGGAATGAAAGACAATGTTCAAAGGCCTGATGGTCGTAAACGCTTTTTTGAGAAGCACCAAATTTGATGATTTGTACCATACGCTGCTGGATGCGGCAACCCAGTGCGCTATGGCGCTGGATGTAGCCACAAACGCCGAACTTAGCTGCAGCGTTGCTGCAGGTGAGTTTGATGCAGCTGCCTATGATTTCGTTCTTTTCTGGGATAAGGACGTAAGCCTCGCCGTGCAGCTGGAAAACATGGGCATGCGCCTATTCAACTCGGCGCACAGCATCCGCTGCTGCGATGACAAGTCTCTCACCTATCTTTCCCTCAAACCGCACGGCGTCCCCATGCCCCGCACGGTACTTGCTCCCATGACGTTTACCAACATCGGTTATACCGATCTTTCTTTTGTAGATGATGTAGTGCGCACGCTTGGTCTGCCCGTTGTACTCAAGGAATGCTTCGGCTCCTTCGGGCAGCAGGTCTACCTGTTTGATGATGTGGAAGCTTTGCGTCAAAAGGTGCAGGAGCTGGCAGGCTCTCCCCTGCTGTTTCAGCAACTGATCAGCGAAAGCTACGGTCATGATACGCGCATCAATGTTGTCGGCGGACGCGTGGTTGCAAGCATGCTGCGCAGAAGCATTGACGGAGGCTTCCGCTCCAACCTCACACGCGGCGGCGCGATGGAAAAATACACGCCTACTGAAGAAGAAGCTGCACTCGCTATCCGTGTGACCGAATTGCTCGGCCTTGATTTTGCGGGCGTGGACATTCTCTTTGGCAAGGATGGTCCCGTGCTGTGTGAAGTTAACTCCAACGCGCATTTCAAAACCACTTTGGAATGCACAGGCGTCAATATGGCTGTTGAAATGATGAGGCACATTGCCGGAAAGCTGGCCGAACAATGAAATTGCTGTGGCTTTTGTACGATGATATCGACTTTGCCGTCAATCAGGGGTTTGGCCGCATGATGCAGGAGCGCGGCGAGCCCCTGGGGCTTAAGGTGGAAGCCGTTGTGCTGAGCGCTGTAGACCTTGGCATGGATGCAGACGGAAATCCTGTTTGCTTCAAGAACGGACAGCCCGCGCGCCCCAATGCCGTGCTTTCACGTCAGCGCGATGCGCTGGTCAGCGAACACTTTGAACGCATGGGCATCCCTGTTTTCAACAATTCTCTCGTTTGCCGCATATGCAATGACAAGCGCGCCACCTATCAATTTTTGCAGGGTCTCCCCATGCCCGAGACCGTCTTTTTCCGCGCGGATGCCAAAGAGCCACCCGCAGGAACGGTTTTCCCTGTCGTGTTGAAACCTGCCTGCAGCCATGGCGGCGACCGTGTACTCGTAGCCAATAACGTTGATGAATGGAAAGCCGCTGCTTCACGCATCCTGCCCGAGCCTGCGCTTCAGCAATCCGTTGTAACGGAAGCAGGTCATGACCTTCGCGTATATGTGCTTGGCGGCAAAATTCTCGCAGGCGTTATGCGCACCGCGCGTACAGGCGTAGTCAGCAACTTTAAGCAGGGCGGACATGTTGCCCTCCATGAACTTACCTGCGAAGAGCGCAAACTGGCGCAGTCTGTAATCGACCGTTTTGAAAAAGCAGGCGCTCCCCTGCACATGGCAGGTGTTGACCTTCTCTATGACCGCGGTCGTCCCGTTATCGGTGAAGTGGAGGATGTTGTAGGCAGCCGCATGCTTTATAACACAAGCACCATCGATATCGTTGCTCTGTATCTGGAGCACATATCTTCTCTTCTGTAATATCGGTCCCCCGGTCTGTATCATTACTGCAGACAGGGGGATTTTTCACATCTGTCATAGTGTTTCAAGTCTTTTCTTTGTGTTTTTCTTGACCGCATGTTTCAAAAAAACTATAATAGGCTATACTCGCACATACTATTACGATTGTGAGGATATACAGATGAACATCAACGATACGCTCCGTTACCTGAATATCGGCCTGCCTCAGGATATTTTGCAGCACAAGCTTCACGGCAATTTTGCGGAAGCTGTCCGTCTGATCGACCTGCGTCTGCAAAGGGGTAACATTCCTCAGGCACTGCGCTGCTGCATGATCGCCCAGCGTGAGATCATGCGCCGTCTGCCCGATAATTTTCCCTATGACCGCGAGCAGGCGCTTGCCCTGATGCGCGAGGATATCCCCGATTTTACCGATGCGGAATTTGACGCTCTGGTAGAAGAAGGCCGTATCAACTGGTGCTACATCAACGGCGAAGTACGTTATTTCATCCGTTTTTACCAAACGCTCCTCAAAACCGAAAAGACCATTGCCATCCGCGCAGGTCAGCAGATGCCCGCCAATGAAAAGGACAACGGCAGCAACCTCATCAGAGATACCGTTGCCATCATGAAAGAGCGCGGCAGCCTTGCCAAGCACATCCGCATCCGTGCCACCGTTCAGCTCAAGGATGAACACTTTACACCCGGAATGTTTATGCGCGTTCATCTGCCCATCCCTGCGGATTGCGATCAGCAGAGCAATATCTGCATCGAAGAAGTCTCTCCTGCAGGCGCAGCGATTGCTCCCTCCGATGCCTTGCAGCGCACCGTCTGCTGGGAGAAAACCATGGCAGAAAACGAGCCCTTCGAAGTTGTATACAGTTACGACCACAAGGCTGTCTACCATGATACCACTGTTATGAATGGTGAAGATATCCCCCATGATTTCTGCACGGAGGAAATTGCCCCGCACATCACCTTCACGCCCTACATCCGCGAGCTCGTTGCTTCTTTGACTGAAGGCGTGACCGACCCCATGGAAAAAGCGCGCCGTTTCTACGATTTCATCACCCTGAACATGAAGTACAGCTTCCAGCCCGAGTATTTCGTGTTGGAAAACATTTCAGAGGGCTGTGCCCGCAACTATACCGGCGACTGCGGCGTTTTCGCACTGCTGTTCATCACCCTTTGCAGGTGCGCAGGCATCCCCGCACAATGGCAGAGCGGTCTGTGCGCCCGTCCCGATGATTGCGGAAGCCATGACTGGGCTCGTTTCTATGTTGCGCCCTACGGCTGGCTTTACGCTGACCCCTCCTTCGGCACCGGCGCTGCCCGCCGCGATTGTGAGGAGGACCGTGTATTCTACTTCGGCAACCTTGACCCCTATCGCATGGTCGCCAACAGCGCATTCCAGGCGCCCTTCACCATTGATAAAAAGCAGTGGCGCGCCGACCCGTACGATAACCAATCCGGCGAGATGGAAAGCGAAGATTACGGATACCGTCTCGGTGAGTTTGAATATACCAAAGAAACGCTGGAGTGCAGCACCATTGACTGACTCCGCAAAATCAGGAGGAAATGCTGATGTCTTTTACCATTGTAACTGATTCTGCCGCCAATCTCCCCCGTTCCATCCTTAACGAGCACAATATTACCTCCATTCCCTTCGTTGCGTATTTCAAAGGCGAAGAGTTCGTCTACGAAGATCCGGAAAGTTTTGATGCTGAAAGTTATTACGCTGCTCTTAGTGAAGGTGCAACGTTCTCCTCTTCCCAAATCAATCCCGACCGCTACATCGAATACTTCACGCCCATTCTGGAAGCAGGCAAGGATGTGCTGTTCGTTGGCGTTTCCTCCGGTGTAAGCGGCTCATTCAACTCTGCCCGCATCGCCATGGAAGAACTGCTGGAAAAGTTCCCCGAGCGCAGCATCCGTCTGGTGGACAGCCTCAGCGCCGCACTGGGCGAAGGTCTCATCGTTCTGCAGGCCGTACTGTGCCGCGCCAAAGGCCTCACCCTCGAAAACACCGCGCGCTACCTTGAGGAGATCCGTACCCGCGTTTATCACCTCCTCAGCGTGGATGACATGGCGCACCTCGGCCGCAGCGGCCGTATACCCTCCATCATCGGTACCATCGGTTCTGCTTTGAACATCAAGCCTCTTCTCAAAGGCAGCGATGAAGGCAAAATCGTTCTTGCCGGCAAAGCCCGCGGACGCAAAAAGCTTCTGCAGGCCATGGCGGATAAATACGCTCAGCTGGTCCACAATGCGCAGCAGCACATCGTAGGCATTTCTCACGCCGGCTGCCCTGAGGATGCCGATACGCTGGCCACGCTCATCCGCGAAAAAGCCGAGCCCAAGGAGCTCATCCTCACCAAGCATGAGCCTGCCACCGGCGGTCACATCGGCCCCGGCGCGCTTGCCCTGTTCTTCTTCGGCGAAGACGGCGTACGCAAGCACTGATCAACGCAATTTTTTCCGTCCGTTCACTGAACGGGCGGTTTTTTTGATGGAATTGGTATGCAAAAAACTTCCCAATTATGCACGCAAAGGAAAAAACATCTTGAAAAACCAATGAAATACGTGTATACTAAATAAGTTAGAGGAAGGATGAGCATTGGGGATAGATTCCGCCAGTGAATCGTCCTCAATCAATAAAGGAGGCAATACCCCAATGAACAAGTATGTATATCTGTTCACCGAAGGCAACGGTTCCATGCGCGAACTGCTGGGCGGCAAGGGTGCCAACCTGGCCGAAATGACCAACATTGGTCTGCCTGTTCCCCAGGGCTTCACCGTTACCACCGAAGCCTGCACCAAGTATTACGAAGACGGCCGCATGATCAACGCTGATATCGAAGCTGAGATCATGGAGTATGTTACCAAGCTGGAAGAGATCACCGGCAAGAAGTTCGGTGACAAGGAGAATCCTCTG
>JAZKYW010000350.1:0-6500 GCA_045612325.1 Candidatus Limiplasma sp.
TGAACGTGCAAAGGAGCTCTTTGGCGCAGAGCATGCCAACGTGCAGCCCCACAGCGGCGCTCAGGCCAATACCGCCGTGTATTTTGCCATGCTCCAGCCCGGTGACACCGTCCTTGGCATGAACCTGAGCCATGGCGGTCACCTCACCCACGGCAGCCCCGTCAACATCAGCGGCAAGTATTTCAACTTCGTACCTTACGGCGTGGATGAAACCACCGGCTGCATCGATTACGATGTTGTGATGTCCCTCGCCAAGGAGCATCAGCCCAAGATGATCGTTGCCGGCGCTTCCGCCTATCCCCGCGCCATCGATTTTGCCAAGCTGCGTGAGATCGCTGACGAAGTCGGGGCTCTGGTGATGGTGGATATGGCTCACATCGCCGGCCTTGTAGCCGCCGGTGAGCACGCCTCCCCCGTCCCCTTTGCTGATTTTGTGACCACCACCACCCACAAGACCCTGCGCGGCCCCCGCGGCGGCATGATCCTGTGCAAGGAGCAGTACGCCAAGGCTATCGACAAGGCCATCTTCCCCGGCACTCAGGGCGGCCCCCTGATGCACGTGATCGCAGCCAAGGCTGTCTGCTTCCGTGAAGCTCTGCAGCCCGAGTTCAAGGCCTATCAGCAGCAGATCGTCAAGAATGCCAAGGCCCTTGAAAACGCTTTCCGCGCCAACGACATCAAGATGGTTTCCAACGGCACGGACAACCATCTCATCCTCATGGATCTGACCAACACCGAGCGTACCGGCAAGGAAATGGAAGCTCTGCTGGGCGCCTGCAACATCACCGTCAATAAGAACACCATCCCCGGCGAACAGCGCAGCCCCATGGTCACCAGCGGCGTGCGTGTAGGCACCCCCGCCGTTACCAGCCGCGGCATGGTCGAAAGCGATATGGAGCTGATTGCCGGCTTCATCAAGCGTGTGCTCGTTGGCGGCGAAGCTGCCTGCGCAGACGTAAAGGCCGATGTTGTGGAAATGATGAAGCGCTTCCCCCTGTACGAGAACTTCCCCAATGCCTGAGGCAATGGGAACTTCCCACAGCAAGGGATTGCTTGGCGAAGCAGCAGCGGAAGCTTATCTGGTTGAGCAAGGCATGACTTGCTTGGGCCGCAGGTATCATTCCCCCTGCGGGGAAATCGACCTTGTCATGCTAGAGGAGCAAACGCTTGTCTTTGTCGAAGTCAAGGCGCGTTCCGTAAAGACGCTATCCGAAGCTCAGATCGCCGTTTCCCCCGCCAAACAAAAGCGTATCATCCAAACGGCGCTGTATTATCTGAACAAATTTCCTCAGTATCATCAGCATATGATCCGCTTCGACGTTGTTGCCATTTCTGGCGAATTTATACAGCATATCCCCAACGCATTTCAGGGATATGGCTGGTGAAAAAAACATCCGCAGAAGGTTTTTCTGCGGATGTTTTTTGTGCTTGTTTTTCTTTGGCTGCAATGCTATGATGATAAAAAAGCCACAGGAGCGTTTTATATGATCATACGTAAAATTCGTCCGGAAGAATACAAACGTGTCAAACAATTGTGCGCCCTTGCGTTCGAATATCCTATGGACGGCTGCGACCTTTCCCCGCAGGAAACCTTTGACCGCCTGATTCAAAATCCCTCTTCCCGCGGGGATATCCATTGGCAGGAGCGCTGGGCCGCATTTGAGGATGACGACCGCACCATGATGAGTTCCTTCCTTGTGATTCCCTACAACGTCAATTTTGACGGACACACTGTAGGCATGGGCGGCATCGGCGGTGTAGTCACCTTGCCCCAATACCGCAAACGCGGCGGCGTACGCGCCTGTTTTGAAAAAGCGCTGCCCGATATGTACGAGCAGGGCATGGCTTTTTCGTATCTGTACCCATTCTCAACGGCGTTTTACCGCAAGTTTGGCTACGAATTGGGCTGCGAACGCACGCTTTGCAAAATCAAACTGATTCGCACACCCGATTATGACATCGACGGCACTTTCCACCTCCTTGAGCCCGATACAAACCTTACTCAGGACATCCGTCAGGTCTATGACGTATGGCAGAAGCGCTATAACATGATGACCGCGGACGAGGAATTTGAATTCAACTGGGCAAAGGAATCCGACCCTTTCCGCGACAAAGTGTACACCTACGTATACCGCAGCGCACAAGGCGTACCCAAGGCTGTTGTTACTTACGCGCCCAGCAAGGAAGAGGGCGACCGCGAGCTGGTATTTGCCACCCTTGATTGTACAAGACGTTTCTGGTTTACTGATGTCGAAGGCTTCTGTGCGCTGATTCACCTGCTCAAGCGCCTGAGTGCAGACCATAGCCATATCACATTCTATCTGCCTGCCGATGTTGAGCTCGGCGCACTGATGCCCGAATGGAGTTTCCTCTCCGTACAGCGCCAGCAGCAGCTTTACGGAATGGTTCGCGTGGTGAATGTCGAACAGGTGCTAAAACTTGCCAAGATGCGAGGAAACGGCGAACTGGTCATCGAAATCAAAGACCGGCAAATCGTTCAAAACAACGGTCGTTTTGCCGTTTCGTTCTGCGAAGGCTGCGAAAATCAGGTCGAACGTACCCAAAAGGATGCCGATATCTCCCTTACCATTCAGGATTTCAGCCGTCTCATCTGCGGCCGTTACAACATCGAAGACACCTTCTGGCTGCCTGATGTCAAACTTCATTGCGCTCCCGAAAAAGCAGCCAAAGTGTTATACCGCAAACCCTTCTATATTACCCGCTACTTCTGATTGTCAAAAGAAAGAGCCTGCCGTTTCAAGCAGGCTCTTTTTGATATCAAAATGTGGGTTTGCACTCAAGCTTTACATCATTCAGATAAGCCAGTTCTCCTGTCAAATCAAAATGCAGCTTGGCAGAGCACAGCATCAGCTTACGTGCCTTGTAATACTTGTTGGCGTCTCTGTCGCCGTACTGGTCATCGCCCAGCACAGGGTGCCCGATAAACGCCATATGAGCACGAATCTGATGCGTACGTCCCGTATGCAGACGAATGCGCAGGCGGGCACGTTCGCCTTTTTCAAGCACCGTATATTCCGTCACAATGTTTCTGGCGTCTGCACTTGCGTGAGGTGTTACACGCACACGGGCATGCTTGGCGTCCTTGATAAGATAATGCTCCAGCACCGCATGCGAAGGCTCAGGCGTACCGCACACAAGGCAGATATATTCCTTATGCACACTATGGCTGCGGAAGGCATCCTGCAGCAATTCCTGCGTATGCACATCCTTGGCAAGAACGATCAGGCCTTCTGTGGGATTATCCAGCCTGTGACAAAGCAAAGGTGCATTTTTAAGCTCAGGCTTTTGGTCGAGCAGTGCTTCGGGGAGCGACTTTCCGCCCTTGTTGTCTGCCTCGCAGCTGATGCCTGCAGGCTTGAACACCACAAGCACTTTCTCATCCTCGTAAAGAACAGGCGCTACAGGCTTGACGGCCTCAATATCTCTGGTATAAATTTTGACCTCGGCACCGGGCACTACAAGCGCATCCATCCCCACGCGCTGTCCGTTTACCTTAACGTCACGCTTGCGGAACGCTTCGCGCAAAGCATATTCGGGCACTTCGGGGAGCATGCGCTTTGCAAGCGTCATCAGCTTTGTTTTTTCTGCGCCGGGTGCAATTTGAAAGCAATGCAACTTCATATCTTCACTGTACGAGCGCCGTATTCAGACCCATCCAGTGCGGCGTGCACTGGTAAAGCATTTTCAGCGCTTCTTTCATCGGTTGAGTAGGCAGTACGCTGAGCATGGAAGCCATCACTTCTTCCATCTCACGCAGGCTTACGCCCTGTTTGGCAAGCATGCGCAGGTCCTCCGCCACTTCTGCAAGGTCGCATTCGGGGCGCAAAGCGCCTTTCAGCACGCCGCAAAGTGTTTCATGCAGCGCGATTTCTTCGGGCAGGATACCGTTCATGCCGCCCGCGATCAATTCCTGCGAAAGTTCCAGTGTAAAGATGCCCTGCAGGGGATATTTCCGGAACATGCGGTAAGGGTCTGCCAGACCGGGATGCAAAAGAATAAGGTCTCCGTTGGCATCCATCACATACTCGAAGGTAGACTGCAGATAACAGCGGGCCACATGCACGGCAAACTCATCGTTGCGCCTCATGACCTCGCGCATAAACACATCCACAGGCTGAGCGGAATGCAAAAGTCCTGCAATGTAGAGCAAACCGTGGATGGTGGCATCAAAGCGGAAAACACGCTCACGTGCCGCGGCCATATCAGGCATACGCATGGAAAGCTTCATAGGCTCATGCAGCGCCTTGGGCAGCAGCAGACGCCACTCCTCACCATCCGCGCGGAAACTGCACCAAAGCCTGCGAACAAGCGATTCTGCCGCGCCGATGTCGTCCCACTCGCCAAGGAGCATATCACCCTCACAGGCGAGCAAGCGCTCGATGAGGTTCATCTCCCCTACGCTTACAAACTGAATCTCCAGCGGAAGACGCATCATCACACGCTCTCTGAGCTGTTTGAGCGATACAAGCACCTGCTGACCCGTGTATTCATAGGAGCCCTCCAGCAGCTTCATCGTATCCAGCTCGGTTGCCTCATCGGCAAACAGGCTGACAGGATGATAAGCAAAAAGCCGGCGTTCACATGCTTCAAATTGTTTTTCACGCATCATGCTCATGGTCATTTCGCACCAATCCGCATGAAGTATTCCCTCTCTCAGCACTCGGCCGGCCTCCTTTCTGTGGGCGGATCATTTCAAAAACGCCAACACTTATTATACAGCCATCACACAGCGTGTCAAGCTTTACGGCACAGCAATTCATGTCAGAAAAATCACAAGAAAAGATCCGCCCGTATTCCGGACGGATCTTTTGGTTTTACTGAGCAGCAACGATCCAAACGCTGTTGGATTCTTCATCCAGGCTGACGCTCATGCCCGTCAGCACTTCGATCGCCTCGGTCGGCAGATAGAGCGTATCGCCCTCTTTGTAAAGCGTATCAATGCCGATTTCCTGCAGCACATCGTTGCAGAATACCTGCAGCCCCACAGGGTCGCCCTGCTGATTCTGCACAAAGGAGAAACGCATAAAGTTCATGCCCAGAGCGTAAGCGTATTCGTCCAGTTCCAGCGAGGAAGAGCTGATCACGTAGACATTGGCTTCCTTGAGCATTTCCAGCACAGGCAGATACAGCGTGCCATCGCCTTCAAACACTTTCCAGGTGGTCTCCGCTGCATCGTAGATAACAGTCGTGCCTTCCATCAGCTTGGGCGGTTCGCTCTTTGGAACGATGACTTCTGCAGTGGGTTCAGGCGCGGGCGTTTCTGTAATCACAGGCATTTCCGTAGGCGCGGGCGTTGCTTCGGGCGTAGGAGTGGGGGTAAAAGCAACGGTGAGCTTGGTCTCGGTGGTGGGTTCGGGCGTTGCGTTTACGCCTTCGGGCAGGCGCACCTGATTGCTTTCATACAAAACGGTCAGCGTATGACGGCCTGCCATACCGTCCGCAGAAAGGCCGTGCATATACTGGAAGCGTTCAACCGCCTGACGAGTCTGGTTGCCGTACGCGCCGTCTACTTCCGCCGTGTAATAGCCGTACTCCTTCAGGGTCTCCTGCAGCTTGCGTACCTCGTTGCCCTTATCGCCCATTTTCAGCGTTGAATAAGCGGGATTGGGGGTAATGGCGATGGTAGGTACGGGCGTAGGCGCAGCCGTAGGTGAAATTACGCTCTGCGAATAGCCTGCAGGTGGAATGGTCACAGCGGGGATGATGCTGGGTTCGGGCGCATTCTGCACAGAGGCAGTAAAAACAAGCGACATGTATACCAGCAAAGTCTGAAGCAGATCCATTGTATCTGTCCTCCTATAACATATCTTTTTATAGCATATCACAGGTCAACAGCATTGACAAGAAAGAAAAAAACGCTATCATGAATGTTACAATCATCATAAAGGAGCTGCCGTATCATGCTTCTTGGTCATCCTGAGTTTTCTGTTGCTCCGCAGGGCAACCCCGTTGAGGACGAGAGCCTGTTTTTTCACATGCACCGCGGCAAAGTTTTGCTTACCAAAAGCGAGGCTGAGAGCTGGCTTCCCTGCTGGAAACAGATAAAAGCCCTTCTTTCGCCCGATGTTTCCGCCTTTGAGCTTGCGCATGCGGGCGAACAAACCATTTTCACTATTGACCCGCAGAATGACAGCATTGCCCTTCCCGAAAACGATCAACTGTATTATGCGGATTTGAATGTTTTTCGCACCATGGAAGTGGACAAAGCCTCCATCCTGACAGCATGCCGACATTTGTTCAGCTGGTATCAAAGCAACCGTTTCTGCGGCAAGTGCGGTCAAAAGCTTTCACCCGATGAAAACGAACGCGCCCTGCGCTGCAGCGCCTGCGGCAATCTGCTGTTTCCGACCATCGCACCAGCGATCATCGTTGCCATTACCTGCGGCGACCGTATTTTGCTTGCACGCAATGTACGTTATCAGCATTATGCGCTGATCGCAGGCTATATTGAAGTTGGCGAAACGCTTGAGCACGCACTC
>JAZKYW010000351.1:0-16421 GCA_045612325.1 Candidatus Limiplasma sp.
CGAGCGCGAAGAGCTGGTTGACTTCCTCAAGAACGTTTACGCTCCCGCTTGGCAGCCCATGCTGGACATCTACGCCGAAGCTAACCTGAACAAGTAAGTTTTCGGCAGGGGACTGCTGCGATATGCAGCATTCCTTTTTTGATGCAAAAAACGCCCGCAAGCACGTTGAAAATCGGTGCTTGCGGGCGTTGGTGCAGTTGGTCATTCCATCATATCAAGCAAGGTATTGGCTGTTTTGACCAGCAGTCTGGCAAAATCCTCGCGGGCGTTTGCGGGGATGCGGTAAGAGGCGACTTCGTAGTTGAAAAGCCCCTGATAACCGATGGCCTTGAGGCCCTGCATGGCGTCCTGCCAGTTGATTTTGCCCATGAAGGGGACAAGGTGACCGTCGTGATAGGGGTAGTTATCGTGGACATGCAGCATTTTGATGCGCTTGCCCATGTAGCGCAGCCACTCGGAGGGCAGCACATCCTTCAAATGCGCATGGCCAAAATCCCAGCAAACGCCAAGACCGAGGGGGTCTACCACGGCGCAAAGCTCCTCGGGTGTGCTGCAGTAGCGGCGGATGTTTTCGGGTCCGCGCGTGTTGCGCATGTTTTCCACCACAAGGTCGAGGCCGATTTTGGCGGCATGCTCGGCAAAGGGGGTCAGGTGGCGCATAACGGTCTCGTGCTGCTCTTTTTCGTTGAATTGGTCGATGGGGTAGATGGGCACATGCGGATGGATGACCGCGTGATCCACGCCCAGCAGCTTGGCAGCATCCATGGCTTTGTGGCTGAGCTCATTGTATTGTGCGATCTCTTCCTCGGTGGAGTCGATTTTCAGGCCAAAGGGCAAATGGCAAAGTTCCACGCGAATGCCAGTTTCCTGCGATGCACGGTGGACTTTTTCCACGGCTTCTTCGGGGCGGTCGCCAAGGGCGGAGAAAAAGAACGAGGGCATATCCGCAGCATCAAAGCCCATCTCTTTGAGAAAATGGATACCCTGTACAAAATAATCCAGCGGATTTTCGCGGCTGCCGCTGTGCAGGCTCACGCTGGATGAAATTCGAAGCCTTTCCATAGGGACACGTCCTTTCGGTATGCTGTTTCGTTTGATGAAATGATTATACCAGTTTTTGATTGCACAAGCACGCATCAATTTGGGTGTATCACAAAGAAAATGCATATGCCCGCGTGGCTTGACAAACCCTGTATAAACCGTATAATGGATATATATACTATCAATTTTGACGCGGAGTACATGCTCTGCCGAAAAATCAACGATTTTAGGAAAGAAGGCGCTTTTCCAATGAAAGTAAAAGGCAGACTGCACTTTGTAAGCCCCAAGGGTTCCGCCGCTATGGTTGCTACCAAGATCGGCAAGGAAGTTGACCTCATCATGGAAGCCCTGCCCCCCGCCTATATGCCCGAGAACGTGACCCTCATGTTCCTCGGCTGCGAGGGCACCAAGGCTGATAAGATCACCGTTGAGTTCATCAAGACCCTGACCCCCAAGCGCGTTGCCAACGCTGCTCTGTTCTGCTGCAACCCCAAGCAGAGCGATAAGGCCATCCAGCAGATGAAGGCTGAACTGACCGCTCAGGGCGTGAAGGTTCTGGACAACACCTTCGTTTGCTCCGGCAAGGGCGGCCTGTTCGGCGGCAAGCATCCCTCTGAGGAAGAGCTGGCTGCTGCCGGCAAGTGGGCCAAGGAGTGCGAAGCCAAGCTTTGCTAAGCATACAAAAACACCTTCCGTTTGATTGCGGAAGGTGTTTTTTCTTTTTGTTTACAGGCAAATCCGTTCGCCGCAGGCAAGATAGGCAAGCTGCTCGCCCATGACGGCTTTCATTTGTTCATAGGCGGCAAGACCCGTGCAGTGGCAGGTGTAAAAACGGCAGGGGAGCTTTGTAAGTTCACAGGCTGTATGCAGGATGGTTTTTGTTTCCGCTTCGGTATACGGGGCGGATTTTTTCATGTGAAAGCCGCTGACCACCGCATCAGGCCAGTGCCCGAACAGTTCGTGATAACGGTCAAGAATATTGAGGATGCCGCTGTGCGCGCACCCGCTGAAAAGCACGCTTCGGTTGCCCTCGCGTACCACCAGATGCTGCTCGTGGTCAAAACGATCCTGCACAAAGGAGCTGCCTTCTTGTTTGTACAGGCGCAGATTGGACTGGGGCAGGCAGCGGCGGCCTGTGACGTCGCCAAAAAGGATCAGGTCATCGGCGGCTTTGTACAGGCTGTCGGTAAGGCAAAGCTGCGGCAGCGTAAGGATGGCTGGGTCGATGCCGATGGCGTGCAGCGTGCCATCCCCCGAGGAGGCGGAATAAAATGCTCCGTCAGCGGTGCGCCGCATATAGATGGCTGCATGAGGATTGAGCGCGGCAAAAGCCATCACACCGCCGGTGTGATCGTAGTGTCCGTGACTTACAAACAGTGCTTCTGCTTTGGCAAGATCAATGCCAAGCGTTTTTGCATTGGACAGCAGCACATCTGAAGGGCCTGCGTCCATCATCACACGATGATTTGCCGTTTCGATCCACAAACTTAAACCGTGCGCAGCCTCGCAGCCGTCAGCATGGGGCGTATTTTCAACAAGTGCAACGATTTGCATACCGTTTTCCTTTCTGCGTGTTTCCGGATCGATTATACTGCGTTTTGGCAGGAAATGCAAAGCGGAGTAGCGTTTTTGGCATGGATGGATTATAATAGAAGCAACGTCAAGCCTCAAGGAGTGAGAAAAGTGAACCGCTTTCTGGATCTGTTTTCATCTGCCAAACCCGTATTGATCATGAGCCTGCCTGCAAATGACCCTGCATTGTGCAAGGCTGCATTTGACGAGGGCGCGGATGTTGTGAAAGTGCATATCAATGTGGAGCACCGCGCCAGCGGTACGCGTTTTGGCAGCCTCAGCGAAGAAAAGGCCGCCCTTGAAGAAATGCTTGCCTTTGCCAAGGGTCCGATGGGATTGGTGCCGGGCGCGTCTGTTGAGGCGGCTGCGCGCGATGTGGAACAGGCGGCGCAGCTTGGTTTTGATTTCTTTTCGATTTACGCGCACCACATGCCTGTTGTGACTGCGCCCATCAAGCAGACGTGGATGATCGCCTGTGACGGCAGCTATTCTCCTGCCGAGATCGCGGCAATGGAGCCCATGGACGCGGGTGTGCTGGAAGCGTCCGTCATGCCCGGCGCGGAATACGGCTATCCCCTGACCATGAGAGACCTGCTTACTTACCGCACGGTTGCCAACAGCACTTCTCTGCCCATGGTGGTGCCGACCCAGCGCTTCATCCGTCCCGAGGAACTGCCTGCACTCGTGCAGGCGGGTATGCGCGGATTGATGATCGGCGCAGTCGTAACGGGCCGCAAGGAGGATAGCATCCGCAGAGCGGTCGCTGCCTTCCGTGATCAGATCGACAGGATGTGAGCTGATGAAAATCGTTCATCTGCCGCTGGATTCGCGGCCGTGCAATGTGCTGTTTCCCGTTCAGCTGGCGCAGTGGTGCGGGCATGAGTGTGTGATACCGCCAAAGGAGAAAATGGATCACTTTGCCACGGCGGCGCACTATGAGGACTCCCGAACTTTTTTGATGGAAAACGCGGCAAAAGCAGACGCTGTCGTTGTGTCGGCGGATCATCTATGCTACGGTTCTCTGGTTGCATCGCGTGTTGATGACGCAAGCGAAAAGGATGCGCTTGATAGACTGAATGTGCTGGGCGAGCTTCACGCCGCATGGCCCGATATCCCCATTTATGTATACAGCGTGATCATGCGCTCGTCCATCAGCACGCTCTATGCAGGCGATATCGATGATTACAATGCCATGACGGAATATTCCGTTTACAGCGGCCGCCGGGCTGTGACGGGCAATGAGGAAGACGCCCGCTGTGCCGAGCGTGCAAAGGCCAGGCTGTCTCATGGCGTATTGGAACGTTATGAGCGTGTGCGCGCGCGTAACCATGCGGTCAATCTGCGCTGCGTGGAGCTTGCGGCGCAGGGCGTTATCCGCTCGCTGGCGCTTTTGCAGGAGGATGCACAGGTATACGGCTTTCACAGGGCGGAGCAGTTTGCGCTTCAGAATGCCTGCCGCGAAAAACACGCAGACAATGTTTTTATGCACAACGGCGCGGATGAAGGCGGCGCACTTACCGTGATGAAGGCTATTCTGGAATACAGCGAGCCCAAACGCATCGCCGTGCGTATGCTTGGATGGAAGAATGCCGATTTTGTTGCCTGCTATGAGGACAGGCCTTTTGGCGAAAATGTGTGGGATACGATTGCGTTTGCAGGGCTTGGGGCGGATGAAAATGCCCAAAACGTGCTGGCGGTATGCTGCCCGCCCGATGGCGTGCAGACGGATTGGCCCCGTAAACAGCATGAAGAAGGTTTGAAAAAGCAGGCGGAAGAAATTGCCGCAATGGTCAGGGCGGGCAAAAACGTTTATCTGCTTGATGTGACGCGCGCAAACGGCGGTCAGCCCGCGCTGGTAAAGTACCTGCACGAAGAATTGCCTGCGCTTGCCATAGCGGGCTACAGCGCGTGGAATACCGCTTCCAATGCGCTGGGCACGGCGGTAGCGCAAATGATATCCGATATGCTGGCAGGCAAAATCAACCGCGGTTTCTTCTGGGAGCGCCTGCTGGATGATTTGGTCTATCAGGGCATGGTGCGTGCGCAGGTGAATGAAGAACTGTCCGCCATCGGCGAAGACCCTTATCGTCTGCAAGATAAGGAAAGGGCCGAAACGATGATTCGTGAACGTATGGCACAGCTTGCAGAAACGGAAAAGATGTTTGCCGACGCGCCTGCCTTTACGGTCAGCCTGCCATGGGAACGCACCTTTGAAGCGGAAATCAGGGTCGCGAAATGATAACGCAAGGATGATAGAATCAATGAAAAAATCAAGAGCTCTCGGTACGTTTTATGTGTTTTTGTCGGCGGTGGTATTTGGCTTTACGCCTGTGCTTGCCAATCTGTCCTACGCGGGGGGCAACAACGGCGTAAATATGGCGCTGCTTCGTGCGGTCATCCCGCTGCCTGCGCTGATGGTGATGGCGCGCATCTTTTCACCGGGGTATAAGGCCAATGCGCGTCAAATCGCCATGGGCGCACTGCTTGGCGGGCTTAACTTCGGCTGCAATCTGATGCTGTATTCCTCCTACAGTTACATTCCTGTAGGCATCGCCACAACGCTGCATTTTCTCTATCCGCTGTTTGTGATGCTGTATCATGTGGTGTTTCACGGCGAAAGACCCGCCTTTGCCAAATGGGTGGGCTTGCTGCTGGGCGTTTTGGGTGCTGCGCTTTTGATTGAAATGGGCAAAGGAGGCCTTTCGCCCAAGGGAATGATTCTTGCGCTGGTATCGGGCGTGTTGTTTGCATCGTATGTGGTCATCCTGCAAAGGGAAGCGCAGCAGCCTTTGCCCTTGTATCGGCTGATGACGGTCGCCTCCGTATCGGGCGCGGTTTTGTGCGTAGTTGCGGGCGCGGCGCTTGGCAAGCTGACGCTTGCGCTTACGCCTCAGGCGTGGATGTTTGCGGCGGCTGCAGCGCTGCTGGCAAGCATCGGCGGTGCTGCGGTGTTTCAGGCAGGCGTGAGACTGGTGGGCGATACGGATGCAGCCATCTACTCGCTGCTTGAGCCGCTGACGAGCATCGCCTTTGGCTTGATTTTGCTGGGTGAGCATATCACCTTGCGCAAAGGCGCAAGCTGCCTTCTGATTTTGTGCGGCCTGCTGATTACGGCGCTTGCGGACCGCAGAGCAGCGGCTCGCAAGTGAGCGTTAGTGAGGTGAACGGTTGTGAAGGTTTATATGGTGCGGCACGGTCAGAGCGAGGCCAATCAGCGGCAGGTTTATTCGGGCTGGGCGCAGGTGAAGCTTACCCCGCAGGGGGAAGAGGACGCCAAACGCGCGGGCGAATATCTGTCAGGAAAGCAGTTTGACCGTGTATATGCCAGCGACCTTGTGCGTGCTGTTTCAACGGCTCAAATTGCGCTGCCGGGCTGTGAGCCCTTGCAGTTAAAAGAACTGCGGGAAATCAGCGTGGGTCGTCTTGCGGGACATGACGTGCTGGACAGGGAAGGGCTTTTCGGGGCTGATTTGCAGACGAACAGAGCCAAACTGGATTTTACGCCCTATGACGGTGAAAACCGTGAAATGCTCAACGAGCGTGTTCGGGCCTTTATGAAACGCATGGAAGCATCCGAAGATGAAACCGTTATTGCGTTTACCCATCTGGGCGTGCTGCAGAGCATGGCGGAGCTTGTGCTTGGCGTGGCTGCAGACCGTTCGCGTCTGCGCTGCCGAAACTGCAGCATTGCGCTGTTTGCCTTTGAAAACGGACGATGGTATCTGGAAGGCTGGGGCCTTGGAGCATAAAAAAGAGAGCCGCCCATTGCGGGCGGCTCTCTTTTTTTATTCGCCGTATACTTTTTCGATGGCGCGTCTGGTAAGGGCAACGAACTTGGTAAAGCGTTCGGGGTCGCTGCGGCAGGTGTGCGTATCACGCAGGATGATCTCTGGATAGCCGCATTTGGCAGCCTGCAGGCTTTCGGTCATGTATTTCTCCATGCCTGCTTCGTCAAAAACATCGTTGGCAAGCCAGGAAGGATTGGGCTTCCATGTCAGGATGTAATCCTTCTTGAGACGCTGCGCCATCTTGCCAAGGTCTGCCCACGGGCAGGCGGCTACGCGGCGCAGGTTTTTGATTTTGAGCACTTCGGGCAGCTTTTCGGTCAGGTCGTCGCAGCAGCCGTAGCCGTTTAACCCAAAGGGCTCCAGCAGTTCCTTTTCAAACGGCAGCACGGTCTCGCAGAACATTTCGGGCGATACGCAGGAATACTCCTGATCCTCCGCTGCGCCCCAGACCTGTCCCAGACCGACGGGCACATCCGTGTAGGGGGGCAGATCGTCGCAGTAGCCCAGACCGCCGGTATAGTGGTAGGTGTAGTCGTTGTTGCTCTGGATCAGGTTCAGGCGCTGGGCTTCTTTGAGCATCTCTTTCGTGCCCTCGGTAAAGAAAGCGAAGACATCCTTCACCATTTCCGGCTCGTCGATGAGGTCGATGAACAGGTTATCCAGACCGCGGTAATCGCAGTAGATGTGCGCAAGGTGAAAATCAAAGATCTTGAGGCCGGTCACATGCACCTTGAGCAGGTCGCCGACAGCTTCTTCGAGCGCTTCGCCGTTTTTGCGGGCTTCTTCCTCGTACAGGCGCAGACCGGGCTTCTTCAGCTTTTTCCAGTCTTCGGGTTCTTCGATGAACGGCACGTGATGCCATGCGCCGCGGCTGGTGGAAGGTCTGCGCTGGATGGGCACGCCCCACGGGATATCGCAGTAGATATCGCCCACGGGAATGTCATAGTGATCTTCGACGGGCGTGTCATCCGGTATATGCTCGTGGCGGTAGATGCGGCGGCGCAGTTCAAGCTCTACCTGACGGGCAAATTTATCCTCGCACTGCAGCGTTTCCCGGGGAATGAGTTCCACCCATGAGCCTTCCGGGGAAACAAAAACAGGCGGGATGCCGTGCTTAAGGGCGGTATGTTTGCGCCACATATCGCGCTTTTTCTGCTGCTCGGGGAGCTGGGCGATGTCGTGTACACGCTGCGCAAGCTGACGCAGCACCTGCTTATCCTGATCGTTGAACATGGCCGTTCACCTCAATTTTCGGAAAGGATCTGTTTGAGTGCAGCGCCCATTTCTTCGCCGATACGCTCGGCTTCGCCGGGCACAACGGGCAGACGCTTGTACAGGAAGGTGGATTCCAGCGCTGCGTACGCGCCGCGCTTGATATCATCTTTGGTGGGCAGATAGCCCAGCAGCTCTTCGGCACAGCCGAGGGTGAGCGCGTCAGGGCGGTCGATGATGCTGCGGATATCCATGCCGATGCGGGTAAAGCCTTCAAAGGGCAGCGCGATCACGGGCACGCCGCCGATCACGGCATATTTGACGGAGATGGGCTCCTCATCGCTCAGGGTATCCAGCTTGGCAAGCATTTCGTCCTTCCAGATGAGCGCAACGCGGGCCGCGCCTTCTTCGGGACCGCCTGCGCGTTCAACAGCCGTTTCCGCTGCGGAAAGGATATCCTCGCGGGTAACGGGCGTAAGGCGCAGCGCGAAGGGGATGGCGCCTGCTTCCAGCGTGAGGGGGAGAGCGGTCTCGGCGGAGGAAAACACGTCAGTAACGATTTTGGCGCACTCGGTCAGGCGTTCGGGCGTAGGCTGCCACGGGTCGATATCGCCGCAAAGACCGTTGAGGAAGAGGGATTCATAGCCCTTTTCCTGCATGAAACGGTTGACTTCGCCCGCAAGGTCTGCCGATACGGCGGTATCCCTGCCGCGGAATACGCAATGGCAGGCGGTGCTGACCGCTGCGATGGGGGATTTTTCTTTGCGGGTGACGGTAAAGCCGCGCACGGTGCGGTCAACAGGGCCGTTGGGGTCGGCACGGTTGTAGATGTGGTCACCGGGCAGCGGCTCGCACATGTGCGAAAGCGCCGTTACCTCATCAAGGTCGGCAAAGGCGGCATCCACCGCAAGGGCGATGCGGCCCGCAACGGTGGCTTCGTAAGCGTCATCCACATAGCCGCAGCCCTCGTGATACTTGACGGAAGGGCCCGTATGCGTATGAACGCTGACGATGATGACCTCTTCGGGCTTTACGCCGTATTTGGCAGCATGGGCAGCCACATCCGCGCAGATATGGCGGTTGAGCCCCAGCAGTTCGCAGCTGATGATCAGGCTGCGGCAGCCGTCCTGTTCCAAAATCAGCGCGCGCGCAAACAACGGATCAAGCACGCTGAGCGCACAGCGGTTGAGATAGTAGCCGTAGCCGGTAAGTTCCACGCCCATAGGGGGCGTCAGGTCGGATTTGCCAAAACCAGCACGCATAACTGTGCCTCCTTATGCTCAAAGCAGACCGGGGATCTGATCCTTATAGCGTTCGATGAGGCGGTCGTTCCATGCGTCGCCGCCGTCTACATTGCTGGATTTGAAGTAATCCGCTTCAAAATTCTCTTCCAGCGAGAGTTCCTTGACGCGGCAAACGATGGCCTGCAGCATTGCTGCGCCGATGGCGGTGGAGGTGGGGCCTACCATAGCGCCGTCTGCAGCCTGCCAGCTGGCATCGCCAAGTACGCCGCCATTATCCAGCACAAGGTCAGCGACCTCAAACAAACGCAGATTGAGGCGGTTGCGGCTGGTGACAGCCTGCGTATGCTGGAGGCTGGTGAGGGCGATGACGTAAGCGCCGCGCTTGCGGGCTTCATCCGCCAGAAGAACAGGCACGGCGTTGCGGCCGGAGTTGGAGAGCGCGATCAGTACATCGCCCTTTTTAATAGGATATTTTTCCAGCAGCCTGGGTACCCATTCTTCGTTGCGTTCTTCCTGCGTGGAGCCCGCGGCGGAGATGTGCAGCATCAGCTTTTCATCCAGAATGGGACAGAGGCGCACCATGCCGCCGGCGCGGTAGAAAATCTCCAGCGCAAGCAGATGGCCGTGGCCCGTGCCGAAGGTGTAGACCATGCCGCCTTCACGCAGACAATCCGCAATGCGGCGGGCGGCGGTCTCAAGGGCTTCCTGCTGGGTTTCGAGGGTGCGGTCGAGCAGGGCGCTCAGGTTTTCGAAGTAAGCGTTGATGGCACTCATGACGGATAGATCTCCTTGCTTGTAGATTTCATGCGCTCAAGCGCGTCGGGGGTGAGCAGACCGGCTTTTCGCAGCAGGTGGGTCACTGCGCCAAGCTCGGGCGGGAAGACAACGGGACAGAAAACAGCAGAGGGAACAAGCGAGAGCACGGTTTGTTCAAACAGCTCTTTTGCAAAGGGATTGTGGGCAAACACGCCGCCGTAGAGGCCGATGCGCTGCGCTTTTTCATCCTTCAAAAGCATTTCGGCGGCAAGCTTGCCAAGACGCTTCATGTTGCGCTCCACAATGGCGTAAGCAACAGGGTCGCCTTCGCCTGCGCGGGTCAGAACAAAACGTGCAAAAGCAGCAAATTTTTCGGGGCCGAAATCAGGGGCATAAACGGCGTCGATAAGTGCGCGGGGATTTTCCTGCGCGTTGTAAAAAGCGAGCGCATCCTGCGTGAGTGCGGTGGGGGAGGCGATGCTTTCCAGCGCATCGAGCGCGGCGATCATGCCTTCGCGAGCAAGCGTATAGCTGCTGCCTGCGTCTCCCAGCAGATAGCCCCAGCCGCCGCCGGGTGTTTGTTCACCTTTGCTGTCCACCAGCACGAGCATGGAGCCTGTGCCGCAGATGACGATAACGCCCGGCTCGCCAAGCGTGCATCCCATCAGCGCAGCATAAGCGTCGGACTGAAGGTCAAGCTGCTCGAATGCAAGGCAGCCCGAGGCAAACAGCTTGGTGGTAGCCTCATCGGCAGGCAGGTCAAGGGCGGACATGCCTGCGCAAACCATGGCTTTTTCAACGGGGACGCCCGCTTTTTGGCAAAGTTCATTGACCATGCCTTCCAGCCGCTCGCGCACAGGCACAACGCCCGAATTGTGAAAATTAAGTCCGCCGCCGTACGCCAGCGCGGCGACCGTGCCATCGGGACGCACCGCAACGGCGGTGGAGTGGGTACCGCCGCCATCAATGCCGATCAACAGGTCGGGGATCATGAACATCCCTCCTTGGGTAACTTAGAGAACGCCGAAACTGGGCGTGGTGTAAACTTCGTAGAACTGCATGCCGGATTTGCGGGTGGGGTCGAGAGGCTCTTCATCCATTTCACAGATGGTATCCAGCTCGCCCTCGGCGTAGCGCAAAAGTACATCCTGCACATCCTGCAAACGACCGATCACGGCGCCGTAACGCATGGAGATGACTTCCCAGCCGTTGCGCTTGTAATCGCGCTCCCAAACGGCCTTGTGCAGGTCGCGCAGCGTTTCGTAGCTGTCGATGAGGGCGGCGATGGTCTCTTCGGCGGTTTGCGCCAGCCATTCTTTATCGTTTGCCAGATAGCGTACGCGCATTTCCTTGAGCAAAACGGCTTTCTGCAGGCAAATATCAAACAGGGCGGATGCGTAGCGGCAGAAAAGGTCGTTCTGATAGGGGGCGAGCATCTCCAGCGCCTTGCGGCTGCGGGGGAGGGAATCGGTCAGCTCCTCGCCCTGCGGGCCGAGGGGATAGAGCAGGTCGCAGTAAATGAGCGCCTTGCCCACGCGGCGGTCGATGGCGCCGGGATAGAACAGCGAGAACGCCTCATACGCCTGACGGGGGAGGGAGGTGAGGTATTCGCCCGTTGCCTTGACGGTATCGGGAGTGCAATCATCGGCACGCCAGCAGAATTCGCTGAACATGGGCATCTGGCTGAGGGCGAGGAAGTGGTTGGTCTCGTTGCCGTCATCGCCCCACTGGGTAGCCATGACGGTTTTCACCTTGTGGCGGGCGGCTACCTTGAGACCCGGGCCCATGGTAGCCCACGTCCAGTCGACATGGGGCAGGAAGCCGGACCACGTCCACAGGCCGCCTGCGAAAATGGTGTTGGGATTCATTTTGGCATGCTGGGTGAACATGTGCTCGTACCACTTTTCTTCGGAGTGGTAATAATCCCAGTACACAAGCTCCACATCCGGCAGATTGTCGATGACGGACTGCGGGATATCGGATTCGAGGTCGTAATATTCGTTGTGCTTGGAGCCCAGACGGAAGAACATATCGCTCCACATCATGGGTTCGAAATCGTACTTTTTGCAAAGCTCCACAACGCGGGCAAGGTGGCGGTTGAGCAGTTCAAAGCGGTCCACCACGCCGAAACGCCTGAGATAACGGCCCAGACCAACGCCGTGCGCCTCGTCCATGCCGATGTGCAGACGTTTGGTGGTTACGCTGTCGCGCATGGCGCGGATTTCCGCTTCGATAAAATCGTAGGTGGGCGGCGCATCGCACAGAAGAACGGTCTCGTTATCCTGCAGGCGTCTGTTTTCCTGCCACTGAAGGAACTGACCCAGGTGGCCCAGCGTCTGGATGCAGGGTACCAGCTCAATGCCGAGAGACTGTGCATAAGCGTCCAGCTCACGCAGTTCTTTTTTGCTGTAGCGGCCGCGCAGGTAGCCCATGTAACGGTATTCGGGTACTTCAAAGGTATCCTCGGTATAGAGTACGATCAAATTCATGCCGAGTGCGGCAAGGTGGTCCATGTAACGCTTGCAGGCTTCAACGGTCATCACGCCGCCGCGGGAAAAATCAAGGAATGCGCCGCAGGAATCAAACTGCGCTTCCTCGTGCAGGTCGACCGTGGTTTTGCCGGAGGTAAGTTCCTGCGCCATGCGGAAAAAGCCGCGCGCAAGGGCGTTGATGCTCTCGGCTTCAATGAGTGCCTGTTTTTCATCGGCATGTACGGTAAGGCCTTTTCCTTCCTTTACATTAACAATGCCGCGGTATTCAAAACCTACCAGATTCCAGACCGTTTTCTGAACATGGGTGATGTTTTCAAAGGTGAACACGCAGGATCCTCCTTGCAGACATAAAATATGCAATTTCAATTGGATGCTATCGTTCAATATTCGACATTCAATGAAATCCATCCTTCTGTATGGAAAACAAAATCATGAGAGGAATTGAATGGAAAAAACTTTGTCGTGAAATATTTAACGGCTGCGTACTTTGTTGTTTCGGGTACAGACGGTCAAACAGAATATACATTATGGTTAAAATTGTGCCGATTTGTCAAAAAAGCCTTTACATCTTAAGTGATTTGTGCTATACTACCATCATTCTAAAAGATATTCATTTTCGGATAAATGTTTCGGCGCATCCGACTAAGGCAGAAAGGCTTTCGTCTTTCTGTCTGTTGCACCATTTTTTGGCGTAAAAAAGAATGTCTTTGGATCGAAGAAAGGAGACGAACAGCATGAGCACGACGGCTTTGAAGCCCAAGCAGAAAAAGAAAACTCAGGGATCAAACGGTTCTTCGTTTGACAATCTTGAGATTTTCCTGCTCCATCTTCCCACTACGATCTGGTATCTTATCTTCTGTTACGCCCCCATGTTCGGCGTTGTCATCGCCTTTAAAAACTACAAGGTTCGCCCCGGCAAGAGCTTCCTGTGGAGCCTGTTCAAAAATTCCAAGTGGTGCGGATTTGACAACTTCGAATTTCTGTTCAAGTCCAGTTACTTCAAATCCATGCTCCAGAATACGCTGTGCTACAACCTCGTGTTCATCGTTCTGGGCATTCTGATCCCCGTAACGCTGGCCATCCTTATTTCCCAGTTGTACTCCAAGAAGCTGGCAAAGATTTGTCAGACCGCCATGTTCCTGCCCCACTTTATGAGCTGGGTAGTTATCAGCTACTTCGTGTACGCCTTCCTGGCCACCGACGCCGGTCTGGTAAACAACATTGCCAAAACGCTGGGTCTGAGTGACGGCAAGCATGCGTGGTATTCGGATAAGGAATTCTGGAAATACTTCCTTGTATTCCTGAATCAGTGGAAGGGCATGGGTTACGGCATGGTCGTATACCTGGCCACCATCAGCGGCATCGACAGCGAAATGTACGAAGCTGCTCTCATCGACGGTGCTACCAAGTGGCAGCAGACCAAGTTCATCACCATCCCCTGCCTGCGCCCCATCATCGGCATCATGTTCATCATGTCCATCGGCTCCATCTTCCGCAGCGATTTCGGTCTGTTCTATCAGGCACCCCGTAACTCCGGCGCGCTGGTCGATGTTACCCAGACCATTGACGTTTATGTCTACAAGGCTCTGCTGGAACGTCCCAACATCAACATGTCTTCTGCCTCCTCCTTCCTGCAGTCTGTGTGCGGCTGCATTACCATCGTAACGGCCAACCTCGTGGTCAAGAAGATCGACCCCGACGCCGGCATGTTCTGATCGGTGATATAAAAAGGAAAGGAGAAAGAAAAAATGGCTAAGACTAAAAAGAAAGAAAAGAAGATCGTTGACGGTCTCCTGAAATTCAACCGCGTTCATCCCGTAACCAACTTTGCAATTTCTGCACTGTTCATTTTCCTTGCGCTGCTGTGCTTCATGCCGGCACTGCTGGTTTTGATCGTATCGTTCTCCTCCGAAAAGTCTGTTGTGACCATTGGTTACAGCTACTTCCCGCTGAGCTGGAGTCTTGCCAGTTATGAATATCTGTTCAAGCAGGGCGCATATATTGGTAAGGCATTCCTCAACTCCATCTTCGTAACGATCACCGGTACCAGCCTGGGTCTGGTGCTGTGCTCCACCATGGGTTATGCGCTCAGCCGTCCCAACTACCGTCTGCGCAAGTTCTTCTCTTACTTCATTCTTATCCCCATGCTGTTCAGCGGCGGTCTGGTAGCCAGCTACATGATCAACGCCAACGTTCTGCAGTTGAAGAATACTTACTGGGCGCTCATGCTGCCCATCTGCTGCTCCAGCTTCTACTGCATCATCATGCGTACGTTCTTCCAGACCTCTGTACCTGAAGCGATCATCGAATCCGCCAAGATCGACGGTGCCCGTCAGCTTCGTATCTTTGCACAGATCGTACTGCCCATCTCACTGCCTTCCATTGCGACCATCGGCCTGTTCTTCACCTTCGCTTACTGGAACGACTGGATGATGGCCAAGTACTACCTGAACACCAACATGCAGGATATCTTCCCGCTGCAGTACGTGCTGATCACTCTGGAAAACAACATCGACTTCCTGAGCCGCAACTCCGAGTTCCTCGGACCGGAAGAAAGCGCCAACCTGCCTGCTGAGACCGTGCGTATGGCCATGGTTATGGTAGCCGTTGTGCCCATCGCCTGCTCTTACCCCTTCTTCCAGAAATATTTCATCAGCGGCCTTACAATTGGTGCCGTAAAGGGTTGACAAGACGCAAGATGTGGTGTAAAATAGGCCATATCATAAATGAGAGCTCATAATGGCAGGGTAATTGCCATTATAAATAAAAAAGGAGGGTTTCTGTAATGAAGAAGCTCGTATCTCTGGTACTCGCTCTGATGATGGTTCTGTCCATGGGCGCTGCTCTGGCTGATGAACCCATCAAGGTAACCTGGGCCATGGGTTGCGGCGGCACCGCTCCCACCGATAACGCTATGGTTCTGGAAGAGCTGAATAAGATGGCTCGCGAACTGATCGGCGTTGAAGTTGACATTCAGTACTTCACTCAGGATCAGCTCATGAACGCCATCAACACCGGTGAAAACTTCGATATCTACTTCACCTGTGACTGGTTCTTCAACACCAACCAGGCTACCTCTGACGGCCTGTTCCTGGATGTTGCTGAAGCCGTGAAGACCGTTACCCCCGATCTGTACGCTTCCATGAGCGAGCAGGTTTGGGAGCTGGCTTCCACTGCTGACGGCGGCCTGTACGCCATTCCCAACAAGAAGGACTACGCCGCGATGAACTTCATCACCTATCCTTCTGATGTTGCCGCTAAGCTGGGCTTCGAAATCCCCGAGAAGATCTCTGCTTGGTCCGAGCTGACCCCCTTCCTGGAGGCTTGGAAGGCCACCCTGCCCGAGAATGAATATCCCGTCTGGATCGGCGGCGCTGCCCGTGGTCTGGAAACTTCCTTCGACTTCATCGACCGCGTTGCTCTGATCGGCTGCGTATACGGCACCACCGAAGTTGTTACCGTATTCGAAGATCCCGAAATCATGGAACGTTATCGCGCTTTGGCTGACTGGTATCAGAAGGGCCTCATCAACCCCGACGCCGCTCTGATCACCGAAACCGCCATCGACACCTCCAAGGAACGCATCGACATGGTCCAGGCTTGGCCCGGCTATGACTACTCCGGTTCCAACGGCTATCCCACCAAGATGACTCTGTACGCCGGCCCCAACCTGAACGTTGCCGGTGTTCAGGGCTCCATGAACGCTCTGTCTATCGCTCTGGAAGACGATACTGCTAAGCGCGACGCTTGCCTCAAGCTGATCGAGCTGATCCACACCAACCAGCTGTTCAACGATACCCTCCGCTACGGCGTACAGGGCTATCACTGGAACTACCTGACCGCTGAAGAGTACCCCGAACTGGCCGGTACCGTTCTGCGCACTCAGGAAGGCAAGGACAACTACGGTCCCTGGGCTTTCTCTTGGCCCGCTTACTTCGAGACCAGCATCTCTGTGTCTCAGGGCATGCTCGACGGCACTCTGCCCGCTCCCAACCTGGATCAGTACAACATGTACTACGAAGCCGTAGCTAAGGACGGCAAGGCTTCCGCTCTGGGTTCCTTCAAGATGGATACCTCTCGCTGGACCGACGCTATCGCCGAGATGACCGCCGTTAAGGACGAGTACTTCTCCGACTTCGCTACCGGCACCCGCTCCATCGACGAAGTATACGACGAATTCATCGCCAAGATGAACGCCGCTGGTCTGCAGGAAATGATCGCCGACGCTCAGGCTCAGCTGGACGCCTACCTGGGCAAGTAATCAACTGCAACAACAGTTGTAGACTTACTACAAGTAAATCTTCGGACCGGCGACC
>JAZKYW010000352.1:0-3325 GCA_045612325.1 Candidatus Limiplasma sp.
TCTCGTCCAACGCAGGCTTCAGGTCAATGGTAACGCTATACTCTTCCCGGGCAAAATCACGCATATGGCTGCTGGCAGAAAGCACCAGCGGGCCGGAAATACCAAAATGAGTAAAGAGCATCTCTCCAAGTTCGGAGAAAATGACCTTATTTTTCTTATTTTTAACTGTCAGCGTTACGTTTTTGAGGGACAGACCCTGCAGTTCGCGCACCCACTGCGCATCGCTGGTGAGGCCCACAAGCGAAGGCAGCGCGGGGAATACGTTGTGACCGTGGCTCTCCAGCCACTTCCAGCCATCGCCCGTAGAGCCAGTGGACTGATAGCTCTGTCCGCCCGTGCATACGATGACGGAATCAGCGCGCAGCTGCTGACCGTTTTCAAGGGTCACGCCCACAACGGCGGCTTCCTTAGCGTCCACACTCTTAACGCGGGTGTTGAGACGCACGTTCACGTTCAGCTGACGCAGCGCGCGCTCAAAAGCGCGGGTCACGTCGCTGGCCTTCTGGCTTTCGGGGAAAACGCGATCGCCGCGTTCCACCACCACGGGGCAGCCGTGGTTTTGCAGCCACTCCATCATGGCAGAGGGCGGAAACGCATGAAGCGCGCTGAAAAGAAAGCGCGGGTTTTTGACAACGCTTTTCATAAAAGCGTCAGGCTCACAGGCATTGGTGGCATTGCAGCGGCCTTTGCCCGTGATGTAGATTTTTTTGCCCAGCTTTTCGTTGCGTTCAAGCAGGGTCACATGCGCGCCTGCTTCCGCGGCTGCCACGGCAGCCATCATGCCGGCTGCGCCGCCGCCGATTACGATTACTTCTTTCATGATTCCTTCTTATCGATATAGACGCTGTGCGCGTTCCATATGCCTTCCAGTCGCTTAAAATGTTCTGCCAGATCTTCACGGCGGTGCAGACCGACGCTCACCACCAGCGCGTTGATCACGGACAGCGGCGCGGCAAGGCTGTCCACAAAGCTGGCCATATCGGTGCTTGCGCACAGGCACACATCCGCCGCCTCATGCAGGGGGGACATTTCGCCATCGGTCAGACCCACCACCTGCGCGCCGTTCTGCTTGGCAAAGCGCATACATTCCAGCGTACGGGCGGAATAGCGCGGAAAGCTGATGCCCACCAGCACGTCCTGCTCGCCGATGCGGGCAATTTCCTCGAATACGTCGCCGGTGGTATTGTGCACCAGCTTCACATCATCCAGCACCTGATGCAGGTAGTGATACATAAACTGCGCAAGAGGCGCGGCGGAGCGCAGGCCCATGACATAGATGCGGCGGGCAGTGAGCAGACGGCTGACCACATCGTCAAAATCCAGCTGAGAAAGCTCCTCCACGGTTTTGCGGATGTTCTGTTCGTCGTTGTGAAGCACCGTGGAAAGCACATCGCGCTCCTGAATGCTGGAGGCGATGGCAAAGCGCTGCTCGCTGGTCAGCTGCTGCCTGACAAGGCTGGCAAGGGTCTCCCTCAGTTCGGGATAGCCCTCGTAACCCATGGCGGTGGCAAAACGCACAACGGTGCTCTCGCTCACGCCGCAGGCGCTGCCCAACGCAGCAGCCGTCATGAATACGGCTTTGTCGTAATGTTCGGCGATGTATTCCGCAATGCGGCGATGACCCTTGCTGAGGGCCTGTCCGCGAAGATTGAGTCTTTGGATGATCGTGCGCGTGTCCTGCACGGTCCATTCCTCCTTAGTCGATGCCCAGCGCCTGCCATTCTGCGCTTGTGGCCGATTCAAAATTGCCCATGATGGTCAGCGTGATGTGACCGCGTTCCAGATACCAGTTATCGGAGCCTTCGGCAGCGGGCTCAAGGTGGTATCCGCTCTCCAGCCAGAAATACTCCCTGCCCAGAGGCGATTTGCGGTATTCGTAGCCATCATGATAAAAGGCGGTATCCAGCGGCGCATAGACGGGCTCCTTCACATCCTGCGGGGCGGCAAGCGGCCCGTTGATGTTGAGGATGGTCGCGCGCTTCTGCGGCTTTTTGACATACTGCTCAGCCACGCGCACGGTATAATCCGCCAGATGGTCCAGCATTTCCTGCGTGGCTTCATGGTGGATGGATACGGCGATGGAGGGCAGATCATGGAACGCGCCTTCCATGGCTGCGCCCACGGTGCCGCTGTAATGCGTGGCAATGCCCGCATTGTAGCCCTTGTTGATGCCGGAAATAAGCACATCCACGGGCTTCTTTGCCAGCTTGAGCATGCCCACGCGCACGCAGTCGGCAGGCGCGCCGTCCACGGCATAGCCATTGCCCTGCTCCAGCGGATATTCCTTCATATACAGGGGCTCGGTCATGGTAAAGCGGTGACCTGCCGCGCTCTGCTGGTACATGGGCGCTACCATGGTCACTTCATGCCCGCGGCTGACCGCAGCGTGATACAGCGCCATGATGCCCACAGCGCCTATGCCGTCATCATTCACCAGAAAAATATGCATTCGGGTTACCTCCCTCGCTGCAGGGGAAATGTCATTTGCGGTGATCACCGCGTGCCACATCCACCAGCATACGGGCAATGTTGATGGCAGCCGCTGCCGCCAGCGCCCACCAGTAGTTTTCAAACACAATGCTGTCGGGCACCATGCCGCACACCGGCTGAATGACCCATGCATCCACAAAGATGCTCAAAAGGCCCAGCGTGCAAAAATTGATCACAGCCATTACCAGCCTGATCACCGGGCGCAGCAGCGTGTAGGCAAGACCAAGTCCCGCGCCCACGATAAGCGCATTGGTCAGGTTCACCACGGTGATGCCATCCATGAAGCGGGCGCACAGCGGGATGGTTACTGCTGTAATGAGAAATCTGGCCAGTACAGCACCCACGCGCACCCCTCCTTGCATTGAGTTGAATTTGATTATATCACATTTTGCAGCGTTCTGCATTCCCCCGCGTGATTTTGGGCATGCTGTTTGCACCCGCCGTCTGCCGCAGCATACGCTGTGTTGCGTAAGGACGCTTTGGGAAGGGAGAACTTTGCATGAAAAGCAGGTTTTTCACCGATACGCAGGCACTGGATGCTTCGCCCCCGCCCTGCGATCAGGTATGCGTATGCCTGCTCATGAGCCGCGAGGCCTATGAACAGGCGGTGCGCAGCGCGGCTGCGCTTGGCGTAACCAGCGGCGAATACATCACACGGCTGATTTTCAGCGTTTGCGATACCACAGTCCCGCCGCCAAAAGATATCCCATGGCGGTGCTTTCCACCAGCACCACCTGCCCGTTAAAGGCGAGCAGCGCACTCAAAAGCGGCACATTGGCAATGCCGAGGGTCTGCAGATACTGGTACAAAAGAATGGCGCCCAGCAATACCGCGC
>JAZKYW010000353.1:0-2022 GCA_045612325.1 Candidatus Limiplasma sp.
CAATGCCCGCGATGGAGCGGTCATGCAGGGCTTCGTTGATGCGTATGAACTCCCGCAGTTTGCCCTCTTTCATCATGCGGTTCACATCCGCGGCATTCTGTGCGCCGAGGATGCCGCACCAGTTCTGCGACTGGGCAAACACGCGCAGGAACTTGCTGCGGGATACATAGGGCGCAGGCTGCGTCGGCTGCTCTGCGGAAGGCGCAAGCAGCACCACGCCGGGAAAATGCGGCTTGATGCGGAACGTGCGCAGATAGCCCGTGGAGGGCGCCATGGCGCCGTAGAAGTACTCGCACAGGTCGCCGATGCGGTACATCGTGATCTGACGGCTGGGGCGGTAACGCAGAAGCTCCGCCTTGTCCTGCCAGCCTTCACGCTCGAAGTAGGCAATGGCTTCCTCTCTGGTCCAGAGCTGCTTTTCAAAGGGAAGATCCGCTTCAACCAGCGCACGCATATCCGCTTCGATGGCGCGGACCATATCATGCCCTATTTCGCCTTCGGTCAGGCGCATGTACAGGCCGTTGCCTACGGAATGCAGCATGCGCACGTTTTTCTCGGGATAGAGGCGCTTTAAGCTCAGCAGAAACAGAAAGCGCAGAGAACGCTCATAGATGCGTCGGCCTTCCTCCTCGCGGTATGTAAGGGTGGTAAGCACGGCGTCTTCCTCAAGCGCTTCCCCCAGCTCCACACAAACGCCGCCGCGCATGGTACACAGCACCTCGGGCGCACGCTCGGGCCAAAGTTCGCGCAGGATCTCCCCTGCTTTTGCACCGACAGGAAATTCACCCTGTTTTCCATCCACCGTGATCTGCATGACATTCCGCATAGCGCTCCTCCTCTCCCGTGATCAGGCGTCTTCGAAGGGCATGTTGCTCATGAACGTATCGGAAAGGTCCTCCACGTCCACATGGTCATAATCGCCGCGCTTGCGCTTGAGCTGATACTGCAGCTCCTTGGTGTGCACATAAGCGCGATTTTGATGGTTGGCGGGCAACACGCTCAGATGCATGCCCTTTTGACCGTCAGGCAGCTCGGTAAAGCGTACCTTGACAAACATCAGGCCGTGAGCGGCGCACTTGCTCAGCGCCACATACTTGCCCGCCGCCTGAGGCACCAGCTCGGTCTGGCGCTTGGTGGGCTTGCCGCAGGTGGGACAGGCAGGCGATACCAGCTTTTCGCTTTCCATGGCTTCACGCACGGAGGGCACGGTATCCGTCACACGGAAACGGCTGCGGCGCTCGTTGTGCGTAAGCTTTTTGGGATGCTCCTCATACTTGAACACATCCATGGGCGCAGGAAGCCTGCGGAACACCTCGGCGGTGTAGTACGCGTCATGCATGGCGTTGTGGAAGGTACGGTCCTCCTCCACCTCAACGCCCAGCGCTTCCATGGCGGTCTTGAGCGCAGTCTGACCGCTCTTGCCCACAGCCGCTGCGTACAGCTTCTGGATATCATACATCTTGGGCAGTTCGCGCTCCACACGGAAGAAATCCGCATTCTGCTGAAGCACGCTCACGTCATCGCAGCCCCAGGTAAGGAATACGAAATCCTCGCCGCACCAGTTCATAAAGGTCTCAAAACCTTCGGCAAACTCGGGTGCATCGCACAAAACCTCGCTGCTCAGACCCGTCATGCGCTTTACGCGCGGATGGATGGTCAGATAATGCGTGGGATGTACGGGCACCGAAATGGTATCCACGATCTCAAAACGCTCATTCAGCTTGGCAGCGCCGAACTGAATGACCTCAAACAGCAGCCTGTCGCCCACCTTGCGGTACGCGGAGCTCTGGTAGCTCACCGGCTGATTCCACTCCAAGTCCAAGACAATATACTGCATAGAAAACTCCATTTGTAAGGATACGAGGGCAGGGAGGCTCCGCCTCCCTGCACCCTCCGCAAGGGCTTCGCAAGGGCTTTGCCCTTGACCCATTACTGCCCATGCTTCGCATGGGCAGGGGTGATCAATCAAACATGGCTGAACGAACTTGCACGCGCAGCGTGCAAGCCCAAGGATTCTTAAGG
>JAZKYW010000354.1:0-11484 GCA_045612325.1 Candidatus Limiplasma sp.
GTTGATATCAGTCCTTTCGCCGCCAGCCTGACGACTTCGGGAACGATGACGTCTACCGGGAAGTATTCAAGCTCGGTTATCCATGTCGTAGGATCGGGAATGTTCGGGTCTGCCGCCTTCGCCATCGCCCATCAGGTCAGCGGACAGCTGCATGGCTTCACCGGCCAGACCTTTTACCATGTTGGGGGCGTACTGCTCCAGATAGGGAGCGATGTTCATGGCCAGACCGTTGTTCAGAACGTTGGACATGATGCTGTCGGCAATGATGATGTCGGGCAGGTCGCCGCCGGCCAGCAGCGCTGCGAAGGGATCGGAATCGTAATAAGTGAACTGGATCTCACAGTTGATCTCGTCGAGGTACTTCTGGAACAGTTCGCCTTTGAACCATTCATCGCCCTCGCCCCACTGGGAGCCGATGGTCAGCACGCGCTTTTCGCCTTCGGCGAGAGCGGTGCACAGAGACAGAACCATCGCAAGAGCCAGAACCAAGGACAGGAACTTCTTCATGGAAATGCACTCCTTTTGTCGTTTGTGGGCATTTATTTGCCCTATAGTCGTATTATAGCAATCGGCTGTCAGGGGCGTAAATCCGATTTCTTAAGCACTTATTTCAATTTGTCAAGGTTTCAGTTTTTGTTTTTCCAGCAAAGGGAGATGATGGTGCCGCCTTCGGGCGGGCACTCCACTTTCATGCTGCTGTGCCCGTGGCTGAGGATGCGCAAACGGCTGCTGACATTGACAAGACCGATGCTGCCGCCCATGTCGCCGCTTTCGATGCCCTCAAGGATCTTTTGCAGGCGCTCGGGGGTGATGCCGCGTCCGTTGTCGCTGACCACCAGATGGAGCATGCCGTCCTCATGCCATGCGCGAACGCTGACGCGCAGCATTTTGACGCCGCCGTGTTCGCAGGCGTTTTCGATCAGAGGCTGAATGGTGAAGCGGGGGATGAGCATGGGGTACAGCTCATCCGCAACGTCATAATCAAGGCTGAAATGGCTGCCGTAGCGCAACTGCAGAAGCGATACGTAGTGGTGCAGATGGTCGAACTCCTCGCCGATGGTCCATTCGTTCTTCCAGTCGCGGAAGACCGGGCGCAGCATTTCGGAAAGCTCCAGAAGCATCGCCGCCACCTGGTCCGCGCCTGCCATGCTCGCCATCCAGCGCATGGCAGTGAGAGAGTTGAAGATCATGTGGGGCGAAAGCTGGGTCTGCAGGTTGCGCAGCTGAAGCTCCAGCTGTTTGTGCTCCATCTCCAGCGTGGTCTCCACCTGCCGCGCAAGGCTTGCGCTCATGTGGTTGAACTCCTGACGGATGGTTTCAAACTCGTTGATTTTGAGGGCGGGTTCCATCTGTGCGCCCAGCTTGCCCTTGCGCAGCGTCACGATGCCGTTTTTCAGCCAAACAAAGGTAGCCATAAAGCCGCGCAGCCAGCGGATGTAAAACGCCAGCGCCACCAGCAGCGCAATGGCGGAAAACTGCAGCACCGTTCTTTGCAGTGCGGCGACCGAACGGTCGTAATCCTCCATGGGCAGACCGCGCACCAGATACCAGCCGCTGGGCTCAAGCTTCTGATAGGAAAGGTAGATGTAATCCCGCGTGTCGGCAAGCTTGACCCTCGCGCTTCCCTGCTCGCCGCCGGTTGAAACGGTTTGCCATATTTCCGGAGCAAAACGTACTTCCGTGCCTGCGCGGGCAATGACCGAGCCGTCGGGCTTGACCAGATAGACCTGGCTGGTGCCGTCTGTCAACAGTTCCAGATACTCGATCAGCTTTTCGGTATCGATGACGGCGATGGCGTAGATGTTTCCGTAGCCGATGATGTTCATGCGGTGAACGCCCAGCAGCACCTGCCTGGGGATCTTTGACTCGTCGATGGGGATCTGATACAGCGCCTTGCCGTCAACAGGACCGATCCACGTGCTTTTTTCATTCAGGTTTTCCATCACGGAAAGCACTTCGGCGTCGATGACGGCGGGGGTGGATTCATCAAAAAAGTAGGTGCGCCTTAGCAGTTCGCCAAAGACGCTGCCGTCTGTGCGCATGTACAGAAGACCGTGCAGGTAAGGCTGACGCAGAAGCGCCTCCTCCAGCACCTCCTTGCACATGGTTCTTGCCACCACCTGCTCGCGCAGGGATGAAAAATCGCATACGGCATAGGCTTCGACCTTACTGTCCAGCAGCATATCGGAAGCGGTCAGACGAGTGGATTCGATGATCTCCTGTATGGCGTTGCCCGCAACCGAAAAGGAGGACTGCACCTTGGCGTCCTCCTTTTCGAGTATCGTTTTGGTATAGATGACGGAGGCACACCATGTAAGCGCCGCGGCTATGGCAAGCGTTACCAGTATCACGGGCAGCAGCATCCTGAATTTCATGGAGCGTGCAAACGTGCCGATCGTTTTTTTCATGATTTTTCCCTCCACTGACCGGGCGTCATGCCTGTTACATGCTTGAACTTGGAACAGAAGTAGGGCACATTTTTGAAACCGCAGCGGTCCGCAATTTCCTGCAGGGTGCATTCGCTGCCCGTAAGCATGCTCTTGGCACGGTTGATGCGTGCATTCGCCACAAAATCCGAGTAGTTCATGCCGGTTTCTTTTTTGAACAGGTTGGAAAAATACGCGTAATGATAATTGACGATGCGAGATACGCTCTGGATGGACAGGTCATCCTCCAGATGCTCCTCGATGTAGGTCATGGCGGTCAGCACTTCGGGCTTTGTGTTGGCTTTGATTTTGGATACGGCGGTATCCGAAGCCTCGGTCAGGTGCGTGATGAGCGAATGCAGACCGCTGCACTCGGTGCTTGCGCCAAACGCGCTCAAAAGTGCCTTGCCCTCCGCGTGGACGGCATCCCAGCCCGCAGGCAGCAAAGCCGCCAGCTTTTCAAGCCGTGCGCCGTAAGCGGCGGTGCGGTACTTGCTCTGGTGACACAAACCTTCGTACTTGCGCAGGAAAGCCGCGTTGCGCTGCAGCTTGGCAAAATCCGCTTTGCCCGAAGCGTTGAGCACAAGCACGGGCTCGTCAAAATAGGGCTGCTCTCGGGCGATGCGCATGGCATTTGCCGCGTATTCGGGCAGCTTGTGCTGGTGGTCGCATTCCGCCTGCAAAACAAAGCTGACCTTGACGGCAAAGTGCGTGCCGATGTACCACGCCAGCTCCTTGAGGGCATATTCAAGCTCGGCGCGTTTGCACTGAGCATTCAACAGAAGCAGCGCGCCTCCCGGTGTTTCGATGGATTCGAATGAGTTGGTCTCCTGCAGTCGGTGTTCAACGATATCCACCATGGCGTATTTCATGCGGCGCGCTTCGCCTTCATCAAGGAACAGATGCACCAGCACCATTCCTTTGATTTGCTTGGGCGCTTCGGCGCGCTCGGTAAACTTTTGGCACAGCTGCTCGTAATTCAGGCTTTTATCCAGCAAAAAGGCGCGCCAAAGGTCGCCGTTGTCTACCGCCAAAGCGGTGCTGCGCGGCGGGCGGTTCAAACTGTCGCGCGCGCGGATGACGGCGTCCACGATATCCTCGCGCGTCATAACGGCTTTGAGAAGGATGTTCACCGAGCCGAGCTTGCGGATCTCCTCCATGGTCTCGTCGTTTTCAACGTTGGTCACTACGATCAAAGCGCAGTTGGTATCAACGCTTCGGATACGGCGCATCAGCTCCAGACCGTCGATTTCGGGCATGCGGATATCTGTAATGATGATATCGGGTCTGTATTGCTGAAAAGCCTGCCAGGCAGCCTGTCCGTCGGCTACTTCATCCACGATGCGCATGCCCAGCTTCGCCCAGGGAACGCAGTTGAACATACCGATGCGAACCAGCAATTCATCCTCGGCAATCAGAACCGTATACATATTACACCTCCATTCAATCCCCTGCGGCAGGGCTTGCTTTTTACGAATGACGCCGCTTTTCGTACGTTTTGGTACAGAATACGGCAGATTTTACTCTATTTGGATTATTATATTGTCTTGAAGCGGGATTATCAATTCAATTTCGCAATGTCTTATATTGATTTATTAACCAATGGCAGCATAAAAATGCCCCGAACGTCATAGACGCTCGGGGGCAGATGCGAAAAACGCTGTGTCAGATCACTTCCAGATAATCTTTGTCGGGCAGTGCGGGGAAGGGCGCAGCAGGCAATTGCTGATACCAGTACGCTACGGAGGCGATGTCATCCTGCAGGGGCAGATAACGTCCGTCACCGCGCCAGCCGAGCGCCTGAATGGTCACCTTCAGCTCTTTTTCAAAACAGATGGGATCGGTCAGGTGCCAGCGGTAAAGACCAAAGCGCATCTGGCTGCGGTACAGCTGGTCGGGCGGGATGACCTGCAGCCCCGTGTAGGGCGTGGTGAAGGGGATATAGCCGTGTACGGTGGGATCTTCAAAATTGTAGGAGCCACAGAAGTAATCCTCCGTGCCTGTTCCGCAGATGGTGGGGTAGTCCGTATCGCCGTCCATGAAGAACTTGATCTCACCTTCGCCCCACCAGCCGCAGTTGTTTACGCCCCACGCCATATAGGTGCCCACATAATGGCCCTTGCCTTTGACCCCGTCGAGAATGACGTAGTCGGTCTTGTAGGGCAAGGGATTGGTGCGGCGGAACTGCGCATGGAAATACATGGTATCCTCGGGAATGTCGCACAGGCAGTAATCGATCTGGTAGTAGAAGTTGCGGATGACGTCGGCGCGGTTTTCCAGCGTGAAGCGCGCGCGGGAACGGAAGGGCATATCCCAGTAGCAGTTGAGACCGCTGCCGGGATTGACGCATACGGGCAGCGAGCTGATCTGCGCGTATTTCTGCCAGCCCATGCAGAAGAAATCGCCGATGGGACATTCCACGCTCGGGGTTTCCTGATCATCCCAGTAAATGCGCAGGATGAGATCGCGCCAGTGATGGGTGGGCGTGCACCAAATGTGGTTGATCATGCCCATGCCATGAATATCCGCCAGCGTAAAGGTCTCGTGCGGCTGCATAACGATGTAGGGGTTCACCTTCCACCCCGTGCCGAGATCTTTTGCCGCATTGCGCGCGCTGCCCTTTTCCAAAGGACACATGCCGCCCTTGCCGGGCTCGCCTGTAAAGTTTTCGGGGCTGATGGAGCGGCTTACGCGCCCGAGCGGTTTGGTCAGATCCATAAACATAAACAAAGGACCTCCTTGCGTATATCGGAACAGGTTATGCTTTCGGCAGGTCGTAATTGCCGTACTTGCGCCACAGGTCGATCATCATTTCATAGCGCGCGAGGGGCAGACCCGTGTATGCGCAGTTGGAAGTGGAGAAGATATAGCCGCGGCCGTTTGCCATGCCTTCGCGCAGGGAGCGCAGCACATCCGCCCTGCATTCCTCATCCGTGCCGGTCTGCAGAAGGCCGCAGTTGACGTTGCCGATGAGGGCGATATCGGGGCCTGCGATTTTGCGCACCTCGGGGATGGATACGCCGCCCTGCGGGTCCAGCGAGTGGATGCCGTCGGGCTTGCAATCCACGATTTGCTGAAGGATGGGCATGATGTTGCCGTCGGTGTGCTTGATGGAATAGTAGCCAAGCTCACGGTAGCCATCGATGGCCTGCTTGAGGTAGGGCACGATGAGCGCGTCAAAGTTTTCGCAGTCAAAGAAGGGGTTTACGTTGAAGCAGTAATCCGAGCACAGGGCAAATCCGTCCAGCAGATGGCCCCTGTTGTGCAGCTTGAGGGCAAACTCCAGCGCGTTTTCGGTGCGGCGGGCGGATTCATCGTTGAGCGTTTCGGGTTCTTCGTACATTTTAACGGCAAAATCCATCATGGTGTTACCGTCGGGGATGCTCCATGTGGGGTCGCCGTGCATCATGATGTAATATTTGTCCCCGCTCTTTTCACGGATGGTCTCCAGCAGCCACTGCGTATCCTCCAGCCCGTAGGGGTTGGGGTGGATGAAAATAGCGCTGTGACCGTAGCGCTCCGCGGTGTCGATGTAGAGCTGAGCCATCTCGTTCATGTGCAAAGTGCGCTCGGTCCGGCTCATCTGCTTCCACTGCTCATAGATGCGCTGGGCGGGATGCACCTTGCCGAATGCCTCCATCGTAAGAAAGAAAACCAGCTCAAACGTAGGCACCTGACCGCCGATGGGTTCACATTTGAGGGTGCGGATAAATCGCTCTCTGGGGGTCATCAAAAGGCCTCCTTTGTTTTATGTTTGACAATGCTTTTAGTTGAATATTCGTGATGATTGTGCTACAATCCTTGTTTGGACAAAAACAAATAAAGTATGATCGAAAGAAGGCTAATGTACACCATGTCCACCACAGCTACGATCCTCATTACCCTCTCTGTGGCATTGCTTTCGGGTCTTCTGCTCTCCCGTTTGGCCAAGAAGATCAGCCTGCCCGCCGTTACCGCGTACCTCGTTGCAGGCGTTCTGATCGGCCCCTTCGTACTGGGAGCGCTGAAGGTTCCTGGTCTGGGCATCACTCATGAACAGGTTGAAAGTTTCGGCATCATCGCCGACGTTGCACTGGGCTTCATTGCTTTCTCCATGGGCAATGAGTTCCGCCTCTCCCACCTCAAGAAGATCGGCAAGCAGGCCACCGTCATCGGCATCCTGCAGGCTGTGATCACCACCGTTGTGGTGGATGCCGCCCTCATCGCGCTGCATTTCGCCATGCCTGACAAGCTGCCCCTGTCCGCTGCCATCGTGCTGGGCGCCGTTCCAACGGCTCCCGCTCCCGCCGCTACGCTGATGGTCGTTCGTCAGTACAAGGCCAAGGGCCCGCTGGTCGATATCCTGCTGCCTGTTGTTGCTATTGACGACGCTGTGGGCCTGATGGTATTCGCCATCTCCTTCGGCGTTGCCAAGTCCCTTAGCCTTTCCAGCGTCAGCATGCTTTCCATCGTGCTGGAGCCCCTGCTGGAGGTCGTGCTCTCCCTGGGTCTGGGCGCGCTGATGGGCATTCTGTTCACCTGGTGCGAGCAGCACTACCACTCCCGCTCCAAGCGTATGGCCGTGTCCGTCACGTTCGTACTGCTCACCGTGGGCCTGTCCCTTTGCAAGTTTGAAGTAGGCGGCATCCACGTGGGCTTCTCCTCTCTGCTGGCCTGCATGATGCTGGGCACGGTGTTCTGCAACATCTGTGATTTCTCCGAGGAACTCATGGACCGCGCCGACCGCTGGACCGCGCCCATCCTGATTTTGTTCTTCGTGATCAGCGGCGCTGAACTGGAACTGTCCGTATTTGCCGATGTGGCTGTTGTCATCGCGGGTATCGCTTATATCGCTGCCCGTTCCATCGGTAAGATCAGCGGCGCAGGCATCAGCTCCCGCATGATGAAGTGCAGCCCCAACATCATTAAGTATCTGGGCATCACGCTTCTGCCTCAGGCAGGCGTTGCGCTGGGCATGGCCATCAAGGCCACCGAGCTGGGCCCGGACGGCAACATCGTGCGCAATATCACCCTCTTCGCCGTTCTCGTATACGAGATCGTTGGTCCTACCCTCACCAAGATCGCTCTGACCAAGGCAGGCGACATCCGTGCGGAAGGCAGAACCAGCGCCCGCGAGGAAGCAATGCGCGCCAAGGCTGCTGCAGCTGCAAACAACCAGTAATGGTATAAACCAAAACCGCATGGCAGAAAATACAGCTGCCATGCGGTTTTTTTATTGTGCGGCGTTGCGCATCATATGTGCTTTGTGATAGAATAGGCGCGATTGCCAAAACACGGAGGAATGCGGTAATGCCTAACTTTTCCCTGAACGATCAGGTTTTCTTTGATGCCGCCAAGGCGTTCGAAACGCCTTTTCACCTTTACACCGAGAGCGGCCTGCGCGAAACGGCCCGCGGCCTCATTCGCGCCTTTGCCGGTGTGCCTGTATTCCGCGAGTATTTTGCGGTAAAGGCGCTGCCCAACCCCGCGGTGCTGCGCATCCTGAAGGAAGAAGGCTGCGGCGTGGACTGTGCCAGCCAGACCGAGCTGATGCTTGCCGAAGCGCTGGGCTTTGAGGGCGAGGATATCATGTTCAGCGCCAACAACGTGCCCCCGCATGAGTTTGAGTATGCCCGCAAGCTGGGTGCGTACATCAATCTGGATGACATCACCCATGTGGACATCCTGCGCGACCACGGCGGCATTCCCGAGGAGATCTGCCTGCGCTTTAATCCCGGCGGTGAATTCCGCATCGGCAATGCCATCATGGGCATGCCCGGCGATGCCAAGTACGGCATGACCCGCGCGCAGCTGAGCGAGGCGCTTAATATGCTGAAAGGCTACGGCGCCAAGCGCTTCGGTCTGCACTCCTTCCTCAGCAGCAACACCACCGAGCCCGAGTATTATCCCACCCTTGCGCGCCTGCTGTTTGAAACGGGCCGCGAGCTGATGGAAGAAACGGGCCTGCAGCTGAGCTTCATCAACCTCTCCGGCGGTATCGGCATTCCCTATCTGCCCGATGCCCCCAAGGCGGATATCGACGCCATCGGCGCGGGCGTAGCCGAAGCCTACCATGAAGTGTTCACGAAGAACGGCATTGAAGGCGTTGCCATCAAGACCGAGCTTGGCCGCTACATGACCGGCCCCAACGGCTGGCTGGTGACCCATGTGACCAACGAGAAGAACACCCACAAGCACTACTGGGGCGTTGACGCCAGCGCCTGCGACCTGATGCGTCCCGCCATGTACGGCGCGTATCATCACATCACCGTGCCCGGCAAGGAGCATCTGCCCCATACCGATATGGCGGACGTGACCGGCAGCCTGTGTGAGAACAATGATAAGTTTGCCATCGACCGTATGCTGCCTCCCGTGGAGATCGGCGATGTGCTGGTCATCCACGATACGGGCGCCCACGGCCTGAGCATGGGCTATAACTACAACGGCAAACTGCGCTGCGGCGAGGTGCTTTACAAGGAGGATGGCTCCTTCAAGCTCATCCGCCGCGCCGAAAAGCCCATGGACTATTTTGCCACGCTGGATATGGACCCCGTGTGGGAAAAGCTGAACAATATGTAAACGCAAACAAAAAGAGCGTGCGATCGCACGCTCTTTTTTGCTGCTTGTTTACGCCTTCAGACCGGCCTGCTTGTCCAGACGGTAGTTGCGCACATACATGCCAACATCGGTGAGCACCATGCACAGGTTGAGTACGTAGAAGAACATGACGTACCACTTGAAGTTGCCGCCGATGATCTTGCCGATGATGCCGAAAACATAGCCGGTGGAGATGAGCAGCAGGAAGGCAAGGCTCTTGCCCTTGGTGGTGCGGGCGTGGTAGGATTTGATCACGTTGACGGGCCAGGAAAAACCGAAGCATACGATCATGATGATCTCAAAAAGTTCAGCCATGGGAAATACCATCCTTTCAAAATGAAACGCAGGGGGAATCAGTCTGCCTGCTTGAATTTGACGTTCACGCCGTTGACTTCCACATCGCCGTCAGCCAGCACCAAAATGTAGCACTTGCCATCGATCATGCGGGTCTCGATCAGGTCGGAGCGGTCGGGAGCGACTTTGATGGATACGCTGGGCGTAGAAACGTTGAACTGCTTGGGAGCGACCACGTTGACCGCGGGGATCTCAGTGTAAGCGCCAAAAGCTTCATCGTACTTTTCTTCGAATACCTGCGCGCGCTCCATGGATACGCCGCAGCTTTCCAGCACTTCTTTGACGTCCTGCTTGGTCAGCTTCAAAGGCTCGGCAGTCTTATCGGCTTTCTGCTCTTCGATGCGGGTGCGCACGGTCTCGTGCACAGCCTGAATGACGTCCATGCTGCATTCATCCTCGAGGGCATCCTGCAGAACGCTCTGGAAAGTTTCCTGCTGCTCGGCGGCGGGCATGGGCAGCTCGCTGCCGAAGATGTTTTCCACAAAGGCTTCGTGGGCATCGGCGCTGTCGCGGGTGAAGAACATGGCCTTGTAGATGTTGGCACTGTGCTCCTCATAGGCGGGGAAGAGGAAGCCGAGGTCGGGGGCGCTGACCACCCAATCCGCCATGCGGGTGTGGAACTCGTTTTCAGTCAGGAAGTAGCTGAGCGCGGGCTTGGTCTGCTTCACGGGGCAGATGCAGCAGAGAATGTAGGAGAACATATCGCTGGCCTGCTCGTTGTCAGTTTCGCCGTTTTCGTTGATGTAGGGCACATCGTATCCATCGTGCAGAAGCAGGATGAGATAGTTTTCCGCCGCCTGATTTTCGTTGACGGACTGCGCATCCGCGCCGCCGATGGTGCGGATATAGTTGATGGCGCGCTCGTAGAAGGCATTCACCGCTTCTTCATCGGTGAGGCCGCTTTCGCGCATGGCGGAAAGGATCTTGTGCTCCTCGCCTTCCATGGCCTGCATGCCCGTAAATTCGATCTCCTGCAGGTTTTGGCCCGGCGTGCCGGAGAGCACGCGCTTGAAAAGGGACATGTATTTTTCGTTTTCTTCGGCAGGCAGATGGAACACAGGCTGCGCAAAGGTGGAGATGACGGTGCCGTCAAAGCTGACGTAGCATCCGCGAAGCACCGTGGGGTTGCGCTTGTCGGGGTTAAGCCTGCGCTTGAGTTGGGAAAGGTCGCGTTGATTCATTTGATTTCTCCTGTTCAGGCTTGGGCGATCATCCAGCCCTGATATTCTTCCAAGAAGTCTTCGGCGCTCTTGATCATGCGTACGCCTGCGGTCTTTTCATCCACAAAGCCGAAGGTCATCATGCAGGTGCCGAAATAGCGGTCCACGATCTGCACACGCAGCTGCAGCTTCTGTTCCTCCATCCAGCCGGCGGAAGCGGCGCAGTCGTACAGGAAGTCGGTGATCTCATGTACGCCGCCCTGATCGTTGGAGTAGCCGTACTGCGGGAACTTGGCAAACACGTTTTTCTTCATGCCGAAGGGAAGCTTCTTTTCGCCCTGTGCATTTACATATTCCAGCACGCCTTCATCACCGCTGAAGGTAAAGCGGAACTGCGTGATGCCCATGGGGTTCTTTTCGCAGCGGAAGGTAACGCCGCTGATCTTTTCGGCAAAGGAGGATTCAGCTTTGCCGTGCGCGATGGACAGCTCGGTGGGGAAGGCGGGGCCTTCGGACACGCAGCCGCCGTCAAAGCATTCGGCCAGATCATAGACCGTACGGTACAGCGCGGGCTGCACGTGGGTCTTCTGGTACTGGGTATCGGCGGTGCATACAAAGATGAAATCCTTTTCGGGTACGCAGATGGCAAACTGGCCGCCCATGCCGTGGAAGGAGTAGCCGTTTTCATCCATCCAGATCTGGTAGCCGTAGCCGTAGGAATTGTAATTGCAGGCGCCGTCTTCGTTGTTGGTGGTCTGGCAGGAGGTGGCGTCGATCATGTACTGTTCGCTCAGCAGCTGTTCGCCTTCCCACATGCCCCTGTGCATCACAAGGCGTGCAAAGTTCATCAGCGCCCGGGGCGTTGCCACCAGCGCGGAATCCGCCCACGGCGTTCCATCGGGCGTTTCCAGCATTTCGGCATTTTCAAAACCGCCTATGCGATCCAGTGCAATTTTGCGCAGGTATGC
>JAZKYW010000355.1:0-1881 GCA_045612325.1 Candidatus Limiplasma sp.
AAAAGATCAGCCGCGGCCGACATACCACGCGCCATGCCGAATTGATGTTCAGCGGCGATTTTTGCGTGCTGGATACCCCCGGCTTCAGCCTGCTGGAGCTGTGGGAAGGCCTCGAGCCCATTCAGCTCAAGGATTACTATCCCGAATTTTTCCCCTACGAGGGCGAATGCCGTTTCGCCCCCTGCTACCACCTGAGCGAGCCCGGCTGCGCCGTGCTGGAAGCCGTGCGCAACGGCGAACTTTCCCCCGCCCGCGTGGAGCGTTATCACCAGCTGCTCAAAAAAGTACAGGAAGCTTGGAGGAACCGTTATGATTAAGTTGTCCCCTTCTCTGCTGGCTGCAGACCCTCTCCAGCTGGGCGACGCCCTGAAGATGACCATCGATGCAGGCTGCGACGAGCTGCATTTTGACGTAATGGACGCCCACTTTGTGCCCAACCTCACCTTTGGTCCCCACATTCTGGCCGCCATGAAAAAGCAGCAGCCTGACTTCTGCTATGACGTGCACCTCATGCTCAGCGACCCCATCAACATGATCGACAGCTATGCCAAGGCAGGTGCGTCCATCATCACCGTGCACGCTGAAGCCAATGACTTTGAAAAATGCCTCAAGCACATCCGCGAGCTGGGCCTGCAGGCGGGCGCTTCCATCAATCCCGCCACCCCTGTGGATGTTCTGCGCCCCTACCTGCACCTCATCGACCGCGTACTGGTGATGACCGTTGTGCCCGGCTTCGGCGGTCAGAAGTTCATGGCTGAAGCGCTGCCCAAGGCCTCTCAGCTGCGCGAATGGGGCTTTGAAGGCGAAATCGAAGCCGACGGCGGCGTAAGCCCCGCCAACATGCAGCAGACCGTGGACGCCGGCGTAGGCGTTCTGGTCATGGGCACCGCTTTCTTCAAGGCGGAAGACCCCTATGAAGTTGCCCGTCAGGTGCATGCGCTCTAAGGCTTTGGGGGCATACTAAGGCAAAACCCGAAAGGAGAATGCCTGTATGCAAAAGCCCACTCAGCCCAAACCGCTCTTCATTCCGCCCAAACCGAAAAAACGTATGCAGAAAGCACCTGTGCAACATTGATGGGCACAGGTGCTTGACGCTGTTTGAAAACCGAACGATAGGACTGAACCCATGCTTTTTAAGGACCTCGACCTGATCCCTTCCCTGTTGGAAGCGGTGCGCTGCTGCGGATATCAGCAGCCCACGCCCATCCAGCAGGAAACCATCCCCCCTGTGCTGAAAGGCCGCGACGTACTCGGCTGCGCCCAGACAGGCACAGGCAAGACCGCCGCGTTTGCCCTGCCCATTTTGCAAAGGCTTACGCAGCAAACCAGCCACGGCGGGCAGAAGCGCCCCATCCGCGCGCTGATTCTGACCCCCACCCGCGAGCTTGCCCTGCAGATTTATGAAAACTTTGAAGGCTACGGCAAAAAGCTGCCCCTGCGCTCCTGCGTTATTTTCGGCGGCGTGGGCCAGCAGCCGCAGGTGGACCAGCTGAAGCGTGGCGTGGACATTCTTGTTGCCACGCCCGGACGACTCAACGACCTCATCGGTCAGGGACATATCAAACTGGACCGATTGAACATTTTTGTGCTTGACGAAGCCGACCGCATGCTGGATATGGGCTTCATCCACGATGTAAAGAAAGTGATTTCCCATCTGCCTCCAAAAAGGCAGACGCTGTTTTTTTCCGCGACGATGCCGCCCGAGGTGGAAAAGCTGGCTACCGGCCTGCTGACCGACCCCGTGACGGTCAAAGTTGACCCTGTTTCCAGCCCGGTGGACAAAATCGTCCAAAGCCTGTATCTGGTGGATAAAGCCAACAAGCGTCATCTGCTTGCCAAACTGCTCAGGCAGCACGATGTGGAAAGCGCGCTGGTCTTTAC
>JAZKYW010000356.1:0-5433 GCA_045612325.1 Candidatus Limiplasma sp.
AACGATCTCGTCAACATCTTCCACACGAATACGGCTGTAGAAAGTGCCTTCGGGATATACGATAACAACGGGGCCGGCTTCGCAAAGACCGAAGCAGCCGGTACGGATAACTTTAACTTCCTTGTCCAGACCGTTCTTGGCAATCTGTTCTTCGAAACGGGCGATCAGTTCATTGGAGCCGCTCGAAGTACAGCCGGTACCGCCGCAGACAAGTACATGTGCGCGAAAAAGATCCATGTTCGTTCCTCCTTAGCAGTCTTATTTGCCTTCGGCCGCGCCGATGGTATATTCCTGAACAGGACGGCCGTTGACGATGTGCTCGGCAACGATGCGGGCTACCATGTCAGGATTGACCTTTACGTAAGTAACCTTTTCCTTGCCGGGCATGATCACGTCCAGCATGGGCTCCAGACGGCACATACCGATGCAGCCGGTCTGAGAAACGGTTACGTTAGCCAGATTGCGCTTCTGGACTTCTTCTACAAACTTGAGCATTACGGGACGGGCGCCGGCGGCGATGCCGCAGGTGGCCATACCAACAACAACACGCACGGTGTCGTCGCCTTCTTTGCGCATAGCGACCTTTTCAAGAGTCTTCGCGCGGATCGCTTCCAATTCAGCCAGAGACTTCATAATCAGGACACCTCCAAAATTGGTTTGAATTCTTCTTCAATGCTTTCTTTCATCCAGGCGATCACCATCGGCTCATTCAGCGGAACGCCGCCAAGCACTTCGCGCACCTGACGGGTATCAAAAACCGCCTGCGCATCAGGTGATGAAGCCTGAAAGAGAAATTCCGGTTTGTCGGGATTGAGCATGACTAATGTCAGCAACGAATCGCAAATATCCCCCATGGGGATACAGTCAATGTTTGCGGTATCAAATACAGAACGAATGACCGTACCAACGCCCACCTGACTTTGAATATCAAAGTCTCCCCCACACATTTCAGCGCTTTGCTTAAGCATGGGGATACCCAAACCAACTTTGCGAGTGGTTCGTGACGTGGTGAACGGGTCGGTGACGCGGGCGAGAAACTCGGGGGTCATACCGCAGCCATCATCCTCCACTGAGAAGGTGAGCATTCCGTTTGCGTCCTTTACAAAGCTTACCGTTACAAGCTTTGCACCTGCTTTGATACTGTCCTGGGCTATATCCAGAACATGCATGCTCAGATCGCGCATAGCTTACGCCTTGTACTTGGCAAGGATGCCGGGAATTTCAGCTTCCGTCAGACGACCGTAAACATCTTCGTTGATCATCATAACAGGAGCAAGACCGCAAGCGCCCAGACAACGGGTAGCCTGAACAGTGAACAGGCCGTCCTTGGTGGTCTGGCCGGGCTGGATACCCAGTTCGGAACACAGCTTGTCAAGAACCTTCTGAGAGTTCTTTACGTAGCAAGCGGTACCGAGGCAAACGCCGGCAACGTACTTGCCCTTGGGCTGCAGAGAGAACTGAGAATAGAAGGTAGCAACACCGTAAACTTCGCTCAGGGGAACATTCAGACCCTCAGCGATCGCCTTCTGAACGTCTTCGGATACGCAGCCGAAAATGTTCTGGGCTTCCTGCAGTACAGGCATCAGGGCACCCTTTTCTTCCTTATGAGCCTTGATGACCTCCGCCAGCTTTTCATAGTTTTCGTTATGATTGGACATGGCAGTCTAAGACCTCCTCCATAATAGTTGCAGACGAAATGTACATACGTACACATCGTGAATAGTTTACCATACATTACATTGAAATGCACGCAAAATTACAAGAATTTGTGAATTTTTTGTTTATCGCACTTGAAAGCGGTGTAAATTATGTATTTTATTCACAAAAAGCCGCACTGTCTCAAATAACAGTACGGCTTTTTTGTGTTTTACAGGCTGCTTTTGGCACGCAGCAAGTCCAGAACGCCCTTAACAGTCGGCTCAGCATCCAGTTCAAAAACCTGTTCCTGGATATCTTCCAGCCTGTGTGCATCACTGGAATGAAGAACAAATCTTCCCTTGGAAGCGTAAGCAGGGCACGGTACGCCTGCATACACCTCAACTACGGGATATTCGGGAAGGAACGGCATCAGACCGAGCGCACCGATCATGCCGTTGCTTCCGCGATTGATATGAGCAGGAATGGCAATGCCGCCATGCGAAGCCACAAAGGCGCATATCTGCTCGACGCTCATATCCGTTGCGTTGATGAGCAGTTTGTCCAGCGTACCGCTTGGCTGGTCTCCGTCTCGCATAATGATCTGATTGCCAAACAATGCAGGCTGGTTGGCGATATCCGGCAGATGAGCATAAAGCTCTTCCCCTGCCTTCAGCGCATCTTCCAGCGTGTAAAAATACGCCAGCACGTGAACTTCCTCACGGCTGGTGATCTCCATTCCGGGGATCACTGCCACACCGTATTCATTACCAGCAGCGATGGCATCTTCCGCATTAAGCACCGCATTGTGGTCTGTAATGGCGATCACATCAAGCCCTTTGATCTTAGCCATACCGACCATGTTCCACGGCGTCATGTCATCTTCTGCACAGGGAGAAAGACAGCTGTGCAGGTGCAGATCACAAAAACAGCTCATTATTCCGCAGGAGGCAGCACGCCTGCCTGACCCATCAGCACACAAACTTCATATGCCGTTTTGGAGGTTGCCAGAATGGGCATTTCCTCGTCGATCGCCTTTTTGAGAGATGCCTCTTCAGGCTGAACACCTTCTACCATGATCACGCAAGCCATTTCCATCAGCACAGAAACAGCAATAACGTTCACATGCGTCTGAACGGTGCACCATGCCATGCCCGCCTTGCCGTGCGCAAGCACCCAGCTGAGCAGGTCGCAGGAATAGCCGCAGGAAATTTCTGCGTCAAGATTTGCTTCGGGGTTCAAACATACCGCATCAATAGTCCCCATCAATTCACGTACAGTCATTGTTATGCTCCTTTGTTATTCTCGGGTGGTTTTCGCAAGTTCAACCATCTGCTGCGCCATTACCTTAAGACGCTCTTTCAGAATGTGAATACAATCCATCTCAGTGGCATAGCCGCGAACGATATCTTCCGCAAACGTTTTGCAGGTAGGACTTCCGCAGCTGCCGCAATCATAGCCGGGCAAACGCTCGATGATTTCTTCCATTTGCTCATATTTGCGCATGGCTTCCAGAAGGTCATCATCCAAACGCATAGCCTTGTTGGCGGTAATGTGCTTGTCAAGCACGAGCGGGAAATGATCGCATTGCACCGGATTGACCTTATCATCGGGATGCGTGATATCGCATCCGTTCATCATGGCACGCACTGCCCTCTTGGCTACGTAATTGTTTTCAAAGGTCAAAGGTCCGCCGACACAGCCGCCCGTACAGGCAGCGCCTTCGAAGAACTTAAGGTCGGGCAGCTTATCGTTTTCGATTTCTTCCAGCACACGGATGACGTTTTCAATGCCGTCAACACTCATGCTGTGGTCGGGACATACAGCCCTCGATTCGCCGCCGCTGTTTGCCCAGCCAACACCGTACGAAGTTGCACGGGAAAGTCCGCTGTCAACAGGTACTTTTTTGAGCTGGCTGCTGATCAGTCCGTAGACCTCGATCATCGAAATCGCGCCATCCACTGCGGACGTTTCATGGCCGATAGGATTGCGGATAGCCGTCATTTTGGCTGCGCACGGCGTAATAAAGAAGCAACCTACATCTTCCGGAGCTACATTGTGCTTTTTGCAAAACTCCTGTCTTGCAACCATGGCAGCCACTTCCATAGGCTGTCTGATATCAACGATGTGAGAAATCAAATCAGGAAAACGTACGCGAATCAAGCGCACGATTGCAGGACAGGCGGACGAAATCAGCGGATAATCATCCGGGTCCATATTCTTCATGCGTTCTCGGATGGCACGGGTAACAATATCCGCCCCCTCGGCAACCTCATAAACATGATCAAAGCCGATTCTCAACAGCGCTTCAAGCACCTGCGACGGACTTACAAGATTCTTAAACTGTCCGTACAAAGAAGGCGCAGGAAGAGCGATTTTATATTTGAATTTGTTGATCGCTGCCAACGGGTCGGTCTGCGCATATTTGGCATGATATTCACACACACGGATACATTCGCCGCAATCGATACAGCGTTCGTCGATAATGTGCGCTCTGCCGCCGCGTACGCGTATGGCTTCCGTCGGACATCGTCTCAGACAGTTGGTGCAAGCCTTGCATTTTTCTTTATCAAGGCGCACCGAGTGAAAACGTTTATCGTTCATGATTTCCTCCAAACACCTCAGGCGTCTTTCAAATCAAAACGCATCTGAATGGTGGTTCCTTTTCCCACTTCGCTTTCGATGGAAAAGCCGTCCGCATTGCGCTTCATGTTAGGAAGACCCATGCCTGCGCCAAAACCCAGACCGCGTGCTTCTTCGCTGGCGGTCGAAAAGCCTTCCTGCATGGCTTTGCTGAGGTCAGCAATGCCGGGGCCCACGTCCTGAGAGGTCAGCATGATTTGGTCAGGCGTCATCTCAATAGAAAGCGTCCCGCCATCGCTGTGAATGATCAAATTCAATTCCGCTTCATAGCTGGCAACTGCAATACGCCTCAGAACAGTGCTTCCGATGCCGATTTGCTTAAGTTTACGCTTGATGCTGGCAGATGCATCGCCCGCAGTTTGAAATTCGCCTGTGCGCACTTCGTAAGTATTTTTCAAGATGGTTGACATAGACTGCTCTACCTCCGCTTATGCGCCGGTTCTTTCGTTCTTGCTGCGGATACCGGCCTGGTACATAATGCCGCAGGTGGTGTAACAGTTGTGAGCTGTGCAGAGCACTACAATATCCAAATCCCTTGCCTCATCGAGAATCTCTTCGGCGGGAATTTTGCCGCGAGCATAGACAACGCAGTGAATGTCGAGCATTTCAGCCGTTCTCATAACATGCACATTTGTGAGGCCGGTGATGAGCACTGTTTTATCCGTCACAAATGCCAGTACGTCACTCATCAAATCGCTCGAGAAAGCATTGCATACTTCCTGGTCAAGCTTGTCCTCGCCGCAAAGAACCTTTGCCTCCAAAATCGTTGCCAACTCTTTAATGGTCATTTGAGAACGCCCTCCTCTGTATAACCTAACGAATGATAAACCTTCTTGATATTCCACAGCACGCTGAAATGCTGATATTTAAGCTTTGTACCCAACGTAACAAGCGGCTCGTTTTCGTTTAAAGTCTCGGCAAAAACAGAAAACTCATCAAATGTATCCAATACAGCTTTGACCGCATCGGGGTAGGGAAGTGAAAACCGCTGTTTTAATCTGAGCGCAACAATGTCCAGCTGCGTTTTAACAGCCTTAAGCTTTTGGCTCATTTCTGATGCCGTTACTTCCTGCCTGTCTAGCGCATAAGACATTTGATACACTTCATCTGCCAACGCAAACAAATGCTCAAATGACGCCTGCATGATATCCAGCT
>JAZKYW010000357.1:0-7696 GCA_045612325.1 Candidatus Limiplasma sp.
AATGAGCAACCCCAACATGGAAAACAAGGTCAAGGAACTTCTGGAACTCAAGCGCATGAGCGAAGAACTGGACAACGAGATCCGGGCGGCAGAAGACGCCATCAAACAGGTGATGGGCGAGGAAGAAACTCTTCTGGCCGGAGCGTTCAAGGTTACCTGGACGCCCTACACTACCAGCCGCTTTGACAGTGCCAGATTCAAAAAGGATCACGCAGAACTGGCGGCAGCCTACACCAAGACCACCACGACGCGCCGCTTCTCTGTGAGGTGAGCAGATGGATGATGAAATCTACGATAAGGTATTGCATTCGTGGCTGATTCTGAGCGGAGCAATTGCCATATTGGAAAACGAAGGGATGAGACTGAGCCAAACCCTACAGAAACAGGGAATTCAGCAGTCAGTTGAAGCTTTCGAAGCCATCGTAGCCGCTCTTTACTTGGCAAAGAAGGAAGCACACCTGCTTTTCACCTGCACCGTCAAACAAGAAAAGCCTGGACACCTACCACAGCATTCAGGCAACGCACCCAAGTAACCCGCTAAGATCAACCGGGGGGCACAGTCATTCTACCACATTGGCTGCGCTCCCCTCAATAGGAAGGAGCAAAAGAATGGATATTTACGCAGCAGTTACCGATCGAATCATTGCCCAGATGGAACAGGGAATCATTCCGTGGCATAAGCCTTGGGTGGCATGTGGCAGCGCGATCAGCAGAAGTACAGGCAAACCTTACAGCCTGCTGAATCAGATGATGCTTGGAAAACCTGGGGAGTATGTTACCTTCAAGCAGTGCCAGGAGGAAGGCGGCAAGGTAAAGAAGGGCGAAAAGGCGAGCATGGTTGTGTTCTGGAAATGGTTGGATGTTAAAGATGAGGATACCGAAGAGGTCAAGCAGGTTCCCATGCTGCGCCATTTCTCCGTGTTTCACATTGACCAGTGTGAAGGAATGAAGCCGAAGTACACGCCGGTACTTCCTGATGTCGCCTCCGCCGATCAGACAGCAGAGCAGATTATCAACAGCTACGTGCAGCGAAATGGCGTCAAGCTGGTTCATGAAAAGGGCAATACAGCCTGCTATCAGCCGTCCTTTGACAGAGTAAGCCTTCCTGCTATGGAGCAGTTCGTTGACACTGCAGAGTACTACAGCACGGCGTTTCACGAACTGGTGCACTCAACAGGCCACAAAAGCCGCTTGGACAGGTTGGAACAAACTGCCTTCTTTGGTTCTGAAGCGTACAGCAAAGAAGAGCTGATTGCTGAAATCGGTGCTGCTGCATTGATCAACCAGACAGGCCTTGAAACCTCCGCCAGTTTCCGTAACAGCGCTGCGTATCTGCAAAGTTGGCTGCAGGTGCTGAAAGGGGACAAGCGTTTCATCGTCAGCGCTGCAAGCAAGGCTGAAAAGGCTGTTGAGCTGATTCTTGGAGCTGCGGGTTAATCCCGCGCCCTGTGTTGCTCCAAAACTATTGTAATAACAATGAAAATTTGGCCAAAACACCGCTTTGGGCTATGAGGTTGACCAAGAGTAACTCCAACGGCAAAAAACGTTTTTTGCTCATTTTTCCAAAGTACAACTGTAGAAAAACGTACTGCTTGCGTTGACAGATTTTCGAGCGTGAAAACAGGACGAAAACGGCTTGAAAAGAGGCTTTTTCTGGCAAAGGAACACGCTTGATCCTTTTACTTACACAGGAGGCATAAACATGATATACGGCTATGCACGTTGCAGCACCAATGAGGACAAGCAGGACATCAACCGTCAGATCCGTGAACTGAAAGCTGCAGGGGCAGACGAAGTGATCTTTGAATATGAGCACGGCGACAGCAAACTCAAAAAGAACCTGACCATGCTGCTGGATACGGCACTGGAAGGGGATACAATCATCACGCTGGAAGTCAGCAGACTTTCGCGTTCCACACAGCAGTTGTGCGAGATCATCGACGTCATCCGTGAAAAGCGCCTCCGCCTGATCATCGTGGGCAGCATCACAATTGACTGTCGTAACGGTAAGGCCGATCCCATGAGCGAAGCGTTTCTGCAGATGGCGGGTGTGTTCGCTCAGCTGGAATTGGCAATGATCAGGGCAAGGGTGAAAAGTGGCATGGACAATGCAAAGGCCAAGGGGAAGAAGATTGGCAGGCCACAAACGACCAAGGATGATATCCCAGCGGTGTTTTTCAAACACTATCCTACGTATGCCGCCGGGAAGATGAACGTGAGCGAGTTTGCACGGGTGTGCGGTTTGAGCAGACCGACGGTATACAAGTATCTGAAAATGATCTAATAAAAAACACCTTTCTGTTATATGGCAGAAAGGTATTTTTCATTACAGCGTTTCCGTTGCGGTGCTTGTATAACTGACTAACGTTCTTGCCGCACTCATCACCAATAACCTTACCACTTTGAAGGATGCAGCTGAAGCAGACCAGCAGATGATAGACGTTTTTTCCCCAAACACGATAGACGTGCTTGCTCCATGACATAGTGTTTTTGGAAAAGCACGTTTTCGGGAATACGGAAAAAGGGAGCAAGGGATGCTGTAAAAAACGGGTGCTTGGCAAGTGCAGGACGTATAATCCCATACAGGCTGCCTGTGCTGAAATGCTTCAGGAGAATAACGAGGTTCGCGAAATCCAGTGCAATGTATGCTGCCAATTCAACCTGTAATCAAACAAAAAGTTTTTGTTTGAGAAAGTGATCAGCTGTTCTTTTCTTTGAGCAGCTGATCCAGCAGGCGGGGATAGAGCTGGCTGGTCATGCCGCCGTCAACCACGATTTCGATGCCGGTTACATTTTTACTCAGATCGCTGCCCAGATAGTAGGCGGCGTTGGCCACATCCTCAAAGTCAGAAATATCCCCCAGAGGCGTCATCTGACCGCCAACAGCGGAAGCGCCCATTTTGCGCCAACGCTCGGTTTTGATGGTTCCGGGCAGCACTGCATTAACGCGAATGCCATAAGGGCCCAGATCCACCGCGAAGGCTTTGGCCATGGCGTTGATGCCGCCTTTAGAAGCGCAGTATGCGCTGCGGTTGGGAATGGCGGCTTGTGCCGTGTTGGAAGAAATGAAAACTACAGCGCCCTTATGCTGCTCCTTCATGCGCAGCGCGGCCTGACGGACGATCATAAAATTCCATACCAGATTGGTTTCAAATACTTCCTGGAATTCTTCCACCGGCACCGCAAAGAAATCCATGCCCTTGGCGGGATCGTTGCCAAAACCAAGGTTGGCAGCATTCAGAACAACCGTTTCCACAAACACATCCTTGGCGTCCAAGTCAGAGAAAATGTCCTTTACCCGCTGTTCATCGCGGATGCCAAGTTCATAGCCCCATGCTTCCACGCCGTAATCTTTGGCAATTTGTGCCGCAGCAGTTTCGGAGCTTTCGCGCTTTCGGCTCGTAATGATCACGTTGTAGCCGTTCTTGGCATAGGTTTCGGCAATACAGTAGCCGGTACCGGAAGCAGCGCCCGTTACAAAGACAGCTTTTTTCATACTAAATTCTCCTTTTTATTTTCAAATGCCGTATCGAAACGTTAAATTTCTACCGCTTGATAAGGGGTCAAAATCATTTTGTTTTCAAAATTGAATCCATCCGGGGTGAGTTCATCCAGCAAGCCATAGTGCAGCGGAACGGCATACTTGGCGCCGCAATCAGCTGCGAATCTGGATGCGTCTGTTGTGTTCATGTTGTTTCCTGCACCATTGACCGGCAGGAACACATAGTCAATCGCACCGGGCAGCGCAGCCAATACGCGGGAAGAATACAGGGTATCGCCTGTTACATACAGCCGTTTGTCCTCTGCTTCCACGATTACTCCGATCGCGCAGGGATCGCTGTGTTCGGCTGGTACGGAAACAAAGCGTACGTTTTTTTTCGTCCACGTCACGCCCGGTTCAAAGCGCACATAGTTATGCGGCGCGCCATGGCTTCTTGCCTTCAGCCAGCAGGAATGCGGCGAAAGCACTACTATGCTTTTTTCTTTCTTTTCCAGAAAACGCGGGACGGTTTCGGGATCGTAGTGATCGAGGTGATCGTGCGTAAAGACCATCACATCGGGCGAAAGTTCAAACAGCTTTTCGTCTGCCGGAATCCGACGATGTTTTCCTTCCAGCTTTCCAACGCAGTCAGACAGATAGGGATCAATCATGATTTGCAAACCGTTCGTTTCAATCAACAATCCCGCCTGCGTGATCCATGTAACCTTCATTTGCAAACCGCCTTTCGAATGAAAATGCTGTAGTGTGCCTGCTGCTCCGGGGCAAGAAGCTTATATCCATCAGGCATGTTCAACCCATTGACCATACCAGCCTGCGGCTCAATGCACAGGAAATCCGTATTGCCTCCGCCATTAAACAGCACCCGCTGATCAAATCCTTCCGACATTTCAAATAAAATATCATCCAGTCGTGCATATTTTCCGGCGGCTGTGTAATAACCCGAGACAGCCAGATCTCTGGGTGAAATTCCATGCCCAAACTGCTTCTCCTCAGCGGTCATGCTTTCGCTTTTCCCGGTTGGAACAAAGGTTGCGCTGCGCTCGTGACGCATCCCGATTTCAGCGCTGAAACAAGTAGGCTCTGTAAAGGTGGTATGAAACGCCAGTGTATAAGGCATGTTCTTGTTCCCGGTGTTGCTCAGCGTAAGGGTACGCTCCAGCCCTTCCTCTGTGAGCCGATCCGTGATCTGCATGCGGAAAGGAAACGGATAACGTTCGCTGCTGTTTTCGTACTCAGCGGTCACTACGCTTTCAGACACGTGAACAACGCGGAAAGGTGCATTGTACATCAGCCCGTGCAAATGATTGCCGAAAGCCGGCTCGTTGATCGGCAGCTGATAAGTTTCTCCTTCAAAGGTGAATCGTCCACCCGAAGTGCGATTGGCAGGAAACAGCAGCGGAATACCGTGCAGGAAAGGCGAAGCCTCCAGCGCGGGTAAATCCTCCGCCTCGCGCAGCACGGGTTTTCCATTTACACGGAGCGATACCATGTTCATGCCGAACTGCGGCAAAACTTCCGCCGTCCATGCACCCGCGTGCAACGTTACAGACTGTTCAAAGCTGTTCATATTACACCTTCAGTACTTTTACTTCACCGGGCTTGACCACTGCGCCCTTGTCCTCGCCTTCGGGCAGCACATAGTCATCAGCGGAATCATTCCATACGGTCTGAATGGTTTGTCCGTTCCAGGTGTAGGACGCGCCCCATACCTTTTCAGGCAGCGGATGCTTTGGCAGGTCGTATTTGCCTTCAGTAAAGAAGGGCAGATAAGCTTTGCGAAGTTCGATGTGTTCCTTCATCAGCGCAGCCAGATTGGGACAAACCTCGATCGACTTGGCGCGGCAGCGGTAGAGGGCTACATCGTAAATCAGGCCGTGTACAAAGGCGTAGTTCATGTGCTTTTCCCAGTCCTGCTGCTCATCGTGCAGGAAACGGTTGGTCACTGTAACTTCCGGGAACGCATAGCGGAACACATGGGGATAGGAATCCTCCGTGTACTGCATGGCAAACCCGCAGCCGTGGGTAAAATCGATCATGGGGCTGATACGGTCGGAAGGCCATTCCGTGCCAAACCAATCATCGCCCTGGAGCATATCGCGCATTTCCATAATCACCTGCCAGCGCAGTTCGGGATCCAGGTCGATGCGGTTGCCGTGGGTGTGCGTTTTATCAAAGCACAGGTGGAAAGCACAGCCCAGCTGATCAAAGAAGGTGCCGTTGGAGCCCAGTTCCAGATGGCGCTTTTCGATTTCCTTTACCTTTTCCGGCCATTCCTTTGTGCCGAAACAGCCCATGGCAAAGGCCTTGTGGCCGAATTTGAGCAGTGTGCCGCTGTTGGAGAACTTGTAAAAGTCCTGATACTCGCTGCCGTCAATGCCCTTCATGGTGTACTTGAAGCCTTCAGTCTTGTAATAATCCGTAGCAAGGTCGATGAGGTGACCGTTTGCGTACAGAATGACGCGTCCGCCCAGGTCGTTGATCTCTTGGATAGCCTTGGTGAGCTTTTCCGCGCCGCCCATGCGCTCATCGGGACGGTAGTTGGGATAGCCTGCATCCATGCCTTCTTCCCACCAGGCAAAAAGCAGGATCATGTTGATGCCGTACTTTGCGCCTTCGCGGTACAGGCGGGGCAGATCCTCATACTTGTGATAGATCTGACCGTACTGGTGCTTCATGATGATACGCTGCCAGCCCATCAGCTGCTTGACGGAATCCTTTTTTTCAATGGGCTTGAGCCAGCTTTGCTCAGCCCATGCACGGTAGTAATCCGCGCCTTTGCGCCAGTCTTTTTCAAAAAGGGCGGTGGTGAAGCCTTCATAGCAGACGGTTTCGCCGGGCTCCACAACGGGATAGGTAGCCACACCCAGCAGGAAGTACTTGTCGCTGCTGTTTCGGGGCTGACAGCCCGTAAGCATGCAGAATTTGCGCCACTCCTTGAAGTGCGCGCCCAGATACAGATAGTGGTCGCCCGTTTCAAAGCCCAGCCACGGCATTGTGATCTCGCCGGGATATTCAAACATGCGCAGAACACCGTCATAGTCGGCAGCCATGTATTCCGTATGCCTGCTCATGGCGTCACGGTGGGGGTTTTTGATTTTCTGACCCAAACCGCGGGAGGCGACCAGCACGTCATCCTCCAGTTCGCCGCCAAGCTTTTCCACCTGAAACAGGGGGAACTGCAGTTCATTGATGCGAACAGCAGAACGGTTTTCCATGGTGGCGGCATAGTTGACCGCGCCGTTTTTCATAACAGCGGTCAGGGTAAGGGTGATATCATGCTGATTGTTTTCTTCGTCCACGATGCCGTTGTACACGCAGCGCACGCTGTTGTTTTTACAGGTCACTTCAGGCTGCTTTTGCATGTGGGAATAAACGCCGATCTCACGGTTGCCGCCCCATATGCAGCTGTCCAGATGCAGGCGCCAGAAATCACCGTCTGGCTTCATAACGGGGCAAAAATTATCGGCGGAAAGTACAAAACCGTTGTTATACTGAATGGTCAGGTTTTTCATATGCGTTTATTACCTTTCGAGGGTGTTGGTTGAGAGTGCGTACGGCATTTCCGTCATGCGCAGCGTGGTGCAGCCATAGGGGATCAAAAGCATTTCAGCAGGTTCATCAAGAGGCAGGGGGCTTTGGGGCAGCGTCGTACACGCGCCGTTTTCCTCCTGCCAGTGAACGTGGACCATCTGCGTTTTCAGCACAACGGCAGGCGCGTCGGGGGAGAAGGGAATGTCGGGTACAGCGCGTTCTTCGCGGATAAACTGCGTGGAAGCAAACGCATAATTCCAGTCGCTTTGGGGCGTGATGCGGTAGTCACAGTACGGATATTTACGTTCTACGCCGTCGCGTACGTATTCCACCTTCGTCCATTCGGCGGCAGGAGCAACGCTGTACAGCAGGGGGCCATCCTCCAGACAATACAACCCCTGCGGACGCTTACGCAGCTGCGCTTTGGTGGAAAAACGTACGCAGACGACCTCTTCACCCGTCCAGCAGCGGCGGATAACGCCGTCATCTGCCGGCAATCCATCCACCGTACCGTCAAAGGCAAATCCGGGAATACGCAGCTTCAGGGCAAAGCTGACGGGCTTTTGCGCTTTCACACGTACGCGGTAGCTGTTTCGGAAAGGATAATCCGTTTCCACCGTCAGGCTGATGGGAACGCCGTCATGCGCGGTATGCACGCTGACA
>JAZKYW010000358.1:0-5203 GCA_045612325.1 Candidatus Limiplasma sp.
TGATGCAGTAGCCTTCATAGTCGCCGACATGCTCAAGTTTTGTGTTCAGAGGCGTTTTTTCAGGCCAGGGATACAAGCCGAAAGCCATGCGCATATTAAACTGCAATTCTTCACGGCGGCGGTCTACTTCTTCGGCAGAGGAAAAAGGCTTTGCTTTGAGCCTTGAGTTGGTATTTCGTTCAGCCAAAAGACGCCAGTCCATAGGGGGATGCTTAGGATAAACCTTATATTCGGGTTTCATATATTTACCTCCTGAAAGGTTGTATGGAGAAAGTGAGATTGGATTTAGTATAGCATGAAAAAAACGATAAAAAAAGACTCTAACCGAATTGCGATTAGAGTCTTTTTTGGTGGAGGTGAGGGGAATCGAACCCCCGTCCGAAAGCACGCCGATACGACCTTCTCCGAGCGCAGTCATGATTTTGAGCTTCCCCTCGAAGTACGCCTCATGACAGGCTTACTTCTACGGTAGCTTCATATTTACGGGCAACGCCTCAAAGCCTTGGCGCGCTCGTTCCCCGCTTTAATGACGCCGGTTACCCAAGCAGCGGGCGCTCAGGGCCGACGCGCGGCCATTAGGCCGCGAAAGCGAAATCGCTATTGTCAGTTATAGTTTTTCCCCGTTGTTGCGCGGTTCAGGGTCCGCGGCTCGCTTATCGTACCTTCGTCAACTCCCGTCGAAACCAAAACACCCCCGTGTATGTACTGACAAATTCGCTTTGTTACTTGGTGCGTTCGCGAATGGCGCGATCCATTTCGCGTTTGGCGTCGCGTTCGGCAGCTGCGTCACGCTTGTCATGCATATGCTTGCCCCGGCAAAGACCCAGTTCAAGCTTCATGCGTCCGTCCTTCAAGTATACCTTCAAAGGGATCAGAGTATAACCCTGACGGGCAACAAGACCGCCAAGCTTGCGGATCTCGCTTTTGTGCATCAAAAGCTTTTTGGGGCGGAGGGGATCGGTATTGAAAATGTTGCCCTGTTCATAGGGGCTGATGTGCATACCTTCTGCAAAAACTTCGTTGTTGCGAATCATGCAGAAGCTTTCTTTCAGATTAACGCGTCCCTGTCGCATGCTCTTGACTTCGGTGCCTTTGAGAACAAGACCGCACTCGTAGGTTTCTTCCACGAAGTATTCATGATAGGCTTTTTTGTTTTGAGCTACCGGTTTGATGCCTTTCTGATGGGGCATGGTTGAAACCTCCTTTCGCGGATCTTATGCATACTTGAATATTATATCATGACATCAATTGAAAATACAACACTTGCGTAAAATTTCAAGCTGCTATATAATTTGCACTATTCATATACAAAAAGGGGAGAGCAAAATGACCAATCAAATCATGGATATGGCGAAAGAGGCGCGCAAGGCTGCGCTGAAGCTTTCTTCCACCACACTTGAAGAACGCAATGCGGTTTTGCTGAAAACAGCAGAACTTCTAGAACAAAATATGGACGCCGTTCTTTGTGCAAACGAAGAAGATGTTGCGCTGGCTACGCAGGAGGGACTTGCCGCGCCTTTGCTCAGCCGTCTGAAGCTGACTCCTGCCAAATTTGCGCGTATTACGGAAGGCCTGCGCTCTTTGGCTGAACTTCCCGACCCTTTGGGCCATGTACAGTACGCCAAGCAGCTTGCTGAAGGCCTTGACCTTTACAGAGTAGCCTGTCCCATTGGTGTGATCGGCGTGATTTTTGAAAGCCGTCCCGATGCGCTTGTACAGATTTCCTCGCTTTGTCTGAAAAGCGGCAACGCAGTGCTGATGAAGGGCGGCCGCGAAGCCCTGAAAACCAATGAAGTTCTCACCAAAGTGATTCAGGAAGCGTCTGAGAAGTGCGGAATTCCTGCAAGCTGGTGCTCTTTGCTGCACACCCGTGAAGATGTTCAGGAAATGCTTAAATTGCATGAGTATATCGATTTGATTATTCCACGCGGCAGCAATGCATTCGTGCGCTACATCATGCAAAACAGCGAAATCCCTGTACTTGGTCATGCTGACGGCCTTTGTCATGTTTACATCGATGATGAATGTGATATCCAACAGGCTGTAAAGCTGGCAGTTGACAGCAAAACGCAAAATCTGTCCGTTTGCAACGCTGCGGAAACAATGCTTGTTCATCAGGCAGTCGTAGAGGATTTTCTGCCGCTTGTTTGTCAAAAGCTGAAGGAGAAAAACGTAGAACTTCGCGGTGATGAAAGAACTGCACAATTGATCGATTGTATTCCTGCTGATGATGCCGATTGGGAAACCGAGTATTTGGATGCGATCCTTTCCATCAAAGTGGTCGATTCCATGGATGAAGCAATCGAGCATATCAACCGATTTGGCTCTCATCATACCGATGCGATTTTCAGCACCAACGCAGCTAATATCAATCGTTTTATGACGCTCGTTGACAGCGCAGATGTTTTTGCTAACTGTTCCACCCGTTTTGCGGATGGATTCCTGTTTGGTTTTGGCGCTGAGGTAGGTATCGCAACAGGCAAGATCCACGCAAGAGGCCCCATGGGCATGGAAGGTCTTTGCACGTACAAGTATCGCCTGTATGGCAATGGACATACGCTGTCCGAACTGAACAGCAATCAATTTGCTCTCACTCATAAGGACATCACCAAACGACTTCCTGAATAAAATTTCGCCGTCCCTGTCCGGGGACGGCTTTTTTATCTGTGTGATTCATAGAATGATTGCGGAAACCTTTTGAATGGGGGATAGAAATGGACCAGATGCAGATAAAACATTCCAAAACAGAGCATACGCTTTCGCTGGACAGAAACAAAGGTTTAACAGCTACGGGCATCGCAGATATTTTGCGTTTCGATGAAAATGAAGTTGTGCTTAAACTGGACGACAGCCATCTTGTCATTGCAGGTGAGGCCATGCGTATAGGCAAACTTTTGCTGGAAGAAGGTAAGCTTGACATACGCGGCAGAATTGACAGCATTACTTACGAAGCGCCAAATGTCGTAAGGCGTATTTTCCGCAAGCGAGGCCTATGAAATTATTCTTTGAAACCGCTTTTCAAGCGGATTTTTATCTCAAGACGGTAGCCCTGGGTTTTTTACTGGCAATCTGTCTGGATGTACTAAGTGCTCGTGGTCACTTCTCTGTTATTGTTGATATCACCGTTTTTGCATTGCTCGGGAGCTGTTTTATCCTGCTGCTGATTTTGTTTCAGCTGGAAAGTATACGATTGTACCATGTACTCGGTTGTATAACGGGCAGTATTCTTTATACGCTTGGCCTTGCAAAAGTCGTGAGAGGTTTTGTTACAAAAATCAAGCGGCGAAAAGTTTCGTTTGTGCAGGAGAAAATGACTTCGTTCAAGAAAAAAAATATATCCTAATTTTTGCAGATGGGGGTGAGCGAGTTGCGCAGGACGATGAGTATCTGGTGGGTAATCGGCTTTATTGCGTGTGTTCTTGTCGCATTCTTCGCTTACAGCAATCAATTATCGGCTGAAATCGATGCTGCGCAGGATATGCTTGAGCATGAGAAAATGGACCTCATCGATTTGCAGGCCGAAACAGCCGAATTGGAGCTTGAACTCAAGTCCGCAGGTACGGAAGCTTTTGTTGAAAACCAGGCTCGCGATTTGTACGGATTCATGATGTCTGATGAAATCAGATTTGTTATTTCCAATCCTGAAGTTAAGAATACAGAAACGGCAGAAACACCTTCACCGTAATGGAGAGGGTATTTCTGCTTTTTTGTAACAAATGAGGTGCAAACGATGAAGGTAGCGGCAATCGGTATTGGTTCCAACTCCCTCAGGATGCTCGTTGCAAGGGTAGAATCAGGCGTTCTTTTGCGCTGCAAGCGTTACCGCAAGGGACTTCGCATGTTTGCTGCTCTGGATGCGCAGAAAAATCTTTCTCAGGAAATGATCGATACAGCATGTCAGAATATTCTTGAATTTAAAAACGAAGCATTGGCGGAGGGCGCTGAAACAGTTCATCTGTTTGCGACCAGCGCTGTTCGTGATGCAAAGAATAACGAGTATCTTGCCAAATGCCTGCTTGAAGGTACCGGTCTTGAACTTGACATCTGCAGCGGTGACGTAGAGGCTACGCTGTCTTTCTTTGGTGCAACCGAAGGCGTTGCTGCGGGTATGATCGATATCGGCGGAGGTTCCACCGAACTGGCCGTGGGTAAAACCGGAAAGCTCGATGATGCTGTTAGCCTGCAGATGGGAGCTGTAAGACTCTTCCGAGAAAAAGCCATTCAAAACGTCGAAGACGCAGAAGAAGTTGTGCGCATGGCTTCTGAAATCATCAAACCGGTCCAAAATCGATTTGCAGATCAGAACAACGCTTTGAGCTGGGTAGGAGTTGGAGGCACCTTCACCACAAGCGCTGCCCTTGTACAGAAGATTCCGTGGGAGCAAAGGGACAAGATTCACGGTTTTGTGATGAAAAAGATGGATGTAAAGAACATCATGGAAATGCTTGCTCCGATGACTCTAGATGAGCGACTGAAGCTTCCCGGGCTGCAGCCCCAGCGTGCCGATATCGTTGTACACGGCATTGCCATTTTGCTTGCATGCATGAATATGCTCAACATTGATCAAATTATGGTCAGCGAATACGGAAATCTGGAAGGCTATCTGAAATCTAAATACATTTTTTAAAAAGACTTGGCTAAAAAGGTTGTTTTTTTTCCGTTTTTACTTTTCATTACCGGAAATTTCTGTTATAATAGTTATCGATTGATTTCGTTTATATGCATCGGACGAAGCTTTTGTATTCCTACATGTGAAGAATAAGGAGAAAAAGCGGCCGGCGTGGCAGAAAGTCCGAGTGCAAAAAATAAAAATCAGGGAGGACTCTATAATGGCAAGCTACGAAACCAAGAACATCCGTAACATCGCCCTCATGGGGCATGGCAGCGAAGGCAAAACGACGCTGATGGAGGCACTGCTGTTCGCTGCCGGAGCTATCGACCGTCAGGGCCGCACGGAAGACGGCAACACCGTGACCGACTTTGAAGCCGAAGAAATCAAGAGAAAGATCTCCATCAGCGCCGCGGTTGCTCCCATCGATTGGAACCAGAAGATGCTGAACATCATCGACGTTCCCGGCTACTTCGATTTTATCGGCGAAGCTATGGGCCCCCTGCGTGTTGTTGAGACCGCTGCCATCCTGGTAAGCGCTGTTAACGGCATTGCTGTCGGCACCGAAAAGGCCTGGGATCTGGCTACCAAGAA
>JAZKYW010000359.1:0-13450 GCA_045612325.1 Candidatus Limiplasma sp.
GGGCATGCTGCACGCAGGTACGCTGGGCCACCTGCTCGCGGTAGAAGCTGACGCGGTATTCCTGCTGGGCCTCAACGACGGATTGCTTAGCAGAAACACCGACAGCCTGCTTACCCCTGACGAGCGTGCGCGCACGCAGGAGGATACCGGCTGTTTCCTTGGTTTGACGGATGAAAACCGCATGCTGCAGGCCAAGCTGGACCTGAAGCTTGCCATGACGCTGCCCAAGCAGAAACTGTTTTTGAGCTACGCTCGTACCTCCGCAGACGGCGCGGCGCTTAGACCGCTGTCGCTGCTTTCCCATCTGCAGAAAAAACTGTTCCCGGGGCTTGATAATCTCTCCTTTGCCGAAGACACGCTGCCGCTTTCCGCCACGCAGGCGCTGAGCCAGCTGAGCCTCATTCTGCGCGCGCATGCCGACGGCGTTTTGCAGGGCGAACTTTCGCCCAAGTGGCAGGCGCGTCTGCAAAAGCTGCTCACCTCCCCCGCCACTGCCGCCGATACCATGCGACTTTTGCGCTCGCTCGGCTTTGACGGCGCAGCCCAGGCGCTGGAAGGCAAGCAGGCCCGCGCGCTTTTCGGCGAGGATGTGCTTACCGTGAGCCGTCTGGAGCAGTTTGCCGAGTGTCCCTTCAAGCATTTCCTGACCTACGGTCTCAGACCGCACATCCTGCGCGAATGGAAAATCGACCCCATCGAAACGGGCAACTTCTATCACACGGGGCTTAACAACTTTGCAAAGCTTGCGCGCCGCGAGCCTCAGTATCCGAACATCCCGCCCAAGCGCATCGAAGCCATGGCAGAGGAAGCCATCTCTCCGCTCATCAACGAGCTGATGAACGGCCCCATGGGCGACGGCGAGCGCAGCCTTGCCCGTTTTGAACTGGCACGCAGCGCCATCCGCCGTGCAGCCCTTACCATGACCAACCATCTGGCTGCGGGCAAGTTTGAACTGTACCGCACCGAGGCAAGCTTCGGTTATGAAAAAGGCATGCCGCCCATTGTGCTCATCCTCTCTGACGGGCGTGAAGTGATGCTTCGCGGACGCATCGACCGCATCGACCGCTACGACTCGCCCGAAGGCGTGTACCTGCGCGTGATCGATTACAAATCCTCCCAGCAAACGCTGGACGCAGCACGCACATGGTGGGGCCTGCAGCTGCAGCTTTTGCTGTATCTGGACGTGTGCACGCAGGCCATTCCCGGTGCAAAGCCCGCGGGCGCGTTCTACTTTTATGTGGCAGACCCGCTGGTGGAATCCGATACGGATGCTGCCGCCATCGTAGAGGGCAAACTGCGCGATATGTTCCAGCTGCGTGGCATCACGCTCAGCGATGTGGAGATCGTGTCTGCCATGGACGAAGGCAGCGTGCCCTGCGTACTGTCTCCGCTGTACCTCAAGGGCGGCGAGCTTAAGAAAACCGCCAAAGCGCTGGATGCATCCCAGTTTGCCGCGCTTTTGTGCCACACCAGGCAGGTAGCTGCCGACCTTGCAAAACGCCTGTTTGACGGTGACACCTGCATCGCTCCCACGCAGGACCAAAGCCGTACCTCCTGCGATTTCTGCGACTACCGCACCGTATGCCGCTTCGACAGCGCATCCCCCGATGCGCCTTTCCGCAAAGTGCCCGACATGAACATGGAGGACCTTCGCGCCACGCTGTCCTGCGATGAAAAAGAAGGACAATAAGAATGCAAATAAAAAAGTTGCTATTCGTGAAATTATCATGTATAATGAATGCGTAAAGAAAAAGCGTGGACATACCTTATCAATACGGCCTTAGGAAGGCCATATTGGTGGTATCCAAAAAAAAGTTAAGGAGGCGTTACCAATGATTCAGGTGATTGCCGGTAAAAAGGGTTCGGGTAAAACCAAGCGTATTATCGATATGGCCAACTTGGCTACCAGAGACAGTCAGCACGACATCGTTTTCATCGACGATGACGCCCGTTATATGCTCGAGCTGCGTCACGAAGCCCGCTTTGTGAATGCTCAGGAGTATAAGCTCGATAACGACCAGATGTTCATGGGTCTGATTTACGGTATCGTTTCTCAGAACTTTGACGTTGGTATGATTTGCATCGATGCGTTCAAGAAGCTCATCAAGGCCGAACTGGACACCACCGAGTGGTTCTTCAAGCGTCTGGAAGCTCTGAGCGAAAAGAACAGCATTACCTTTGTCATCTCCATCAGCGCCGATATTGATGAGCTGCCGGAGTTCATTAAGAAGTACGTAATCTGATGCCATCAGGCATTTGAGGCGGCCGCTCGGCCGCCTTTTTTTCGATAAGTGCTTTTCATTTATTTTTTCATCTATCGGAGGTTGATCTCATGTCTTTCTACTCCACCCGCGGCAGTGACTGCGTAACTGCTTCTCAGGCCATTCTTTGGGGCCTTGCCAAGGACGGCGGCCTGTATGTGCCCAGCATGTTTCCGCAGATCTCGATGGAACGTCTGAGTGCGCTTTGCGGCACCAGCTACCAAAACCACGCCGAACGCATTCTGCGCAGCTTCCTTGAGGATTTCTCCATTGCAGAGATCGAGGAAGCCGTACGCGCTGCGTATGACGCTTCCTCCTGGGACGATCATACCATCGCGCCCGTCAAAACGCTTGAGCCCGGCCTGCATGTGCTGGAGCTGTTCCACGGCCCCACGCTGGCTTTCAAGGATATCGCCCTCAAGCTGCTGCCCCACCTGATCCGCCTTTCCGCTGAAAAGAACAACGAAAAGCGCGAAGTCAGCATTCTGGTAGCCACCAGCGGCGATACCGGCAAGGCTGCGCTGGAAGGCTTTAAGGATGTGCCCGGCACCAGCTGCTCCGTTTTCTATCCTCAGGATGGCGTGAGCGATGTGCAGAAGCTGCAGATGGTCACCACCGGCGGCAACAACACCCATGTTATCGGTGTTGACGGCAACTTTGACGATGCCCAGACCGGCGTAAAGACCCTGTTCAAGGATAAGGATTTCTATACCAAGATGGATGAGATGGGCAAGCTGCCCTCCTCCGCCAACTCCATCAACTTTGGCCGTCTTGCTCCGCAGATCGTTTACTACTTCACCACCTACACCCGTCTGGTCAAGCGCGGCGAACTGCGCATGGGTCAGCACGTGAACTTTGTTGTGCCCACCGGCAATTTCGGCGATATCCTCGCAGGCTACTACGCCATGCGCATGGGTCTGCCCATCCGCCGCCTCATCTGCGCCAGCAACCAGAACAGCGTACTGGCTGACTTCTTCGACAGCGGCACCTACGATGCCGACCGTGAATTCTTCAAGACCATCTCCCCCAGCATGGATATCCTCATCAGCTCCAACCTTGAGCGTCTGCTGTACGAGTACGCCGACCGCAACCCCGAAAAGGTCAAGGAATGGATGCAGCAGCTGAGCGAAGACAAGGTCTTCTCCGTTGGCGTCAAGCGCTCCAAGGAGCTCAAGAAGATCTTCTGGGCGGATTATGCCGATGACGAAATGACCGCCGCCGAGATCCGCCGCGTATTTGAGCGCGATGAATACCTGATGGACCCCCACACCGCCGTTGCGTCCCACGTGCTGCAGCAGTACCGCATGCAGACCGGCGACCAGACCACCGCGGTCATCGTGTCCACCGCCAGCCCCTACAAGTTTGCTCCCGACGTAGCCGCCGCGCTGCTGGGCGCCGACAATGTAGAAGATCTGGATTTCTTCGCCTGCGCCAAGCGTCTTGAAAAGCTGTCCGGCGTGCCCATCCCCCATCAGGTAACGGAGCTGCGCGATCTGCCTGTGCGTCACACCGCCACTTGCGATCCCGCAGAAATGAAATCTTCCGTGCTGGATGCCCTGAAATAATTTTTTTCAAAAACTTTTTCAGAAAGTTGTTTCACTCTGCATAATTGGGGTGTATATCATAATCACGAGCTGAGAAACAGCTCGCCCAAAGAAAAAAACAACGATCTGAATAAATGACAAAATACAGGAGGAAATCAATATGAAGTTTGTATGCAAGGTTTGCGGTTACGTCCACGAAGGTTCCGAAGCTCCCGAGAAGTGCCCCGTCTGCCGTGCCCCTCAGTCCAAGTTTGACCAGATGGCCGAAGAAAAGACCTGGGCTGCCGAGCACATCGTAGGCATCGGCAAGGTCGACGCTACCGAGGAGATCATCCAGGGTCTGCGCGAGAACTTCCAGGGCGAGTGCACCGAAGTCGGCATGTACCTGGCCATGGCCCGCGTTGCTCACCGCGAAGGCTATCCCGAAATCGGCCTCTACTGGGAAAAGGCCGCTTACGAAGAAGCCGGTCACGCCGCCATGTTCGCCGAGCTGCTGGGTGAGGTAGTTACCGATTCCACCAAGAAGAACCTCGAAATGCGCGTAGACGCCGAGAACGGCGCCACCTCCGGCAAGTTTGAACTGGCCCTCAAGGCCAAGCAGCTGGGTCTGGACGCCATCCATGACACCGTGCACGAAATGGCCCGCGACGAAGCCCGCCACGGCAAGGCTTTCGAAGGCCTGCTGAACCGCTACTTCAAGTAATTCTATGTAACACACATAGGTGGCAAGCAATTGCCACCTATCTTTCTATATCCGAAGCGTAAAGAGGACGTGCCATGCGTAATGTACGAATTACGAGAAAGAAAAGTTTCTTTGGAGCATTGATCCCTTACTTTGTCTTTGTGGGCTACCCTAAAACAGAAACTAATCCGCTGAATCCAGATGATATTTGGGATTTTCCGGATACAAGCGATGTTAGAATACTAAATGGTCAGACAATCTCGGTATCAATTCCGGACGGAAAATGTAGCATCCTCGTTTGGGCAAATACTTCCACTGGTGCTGCAAGCAGTTCTGCATACCTTGTTGACGAGAGGGCAGCTGACATCGAATTAGAGGTAGTCACAAAGTACAGTTGGATTCGCGGTAGTCAGTATGTACTTAGGCCCATTCCGCACGGCATTTGAAAGCCTCCTGAAGCGCTACTTCGGCAAGTAAGAAATCCAGTAAAATCAAGGCTTTTCAGGGAATCACCCCCACAAGGGGTGGTTCTCTTTTTTCTATCCAAAACCATTACGCTGTAACGAAATCACCGCCTTCCACCTTGTCAATCACCTCATTTTTGATTATAATAATGCTACTGTATAAGTGCATATCCCACAGTGAACGGAGGGACGAAATGGACCGTTTTGTATCCATCAAGGATGTTGCCGGCGTACCCGGGCCGGGGCATATCAGCTTTGATATGCTGGATGAATCCAACGGCTGTTTGAACGGATGCTGCTGCGGCGTGAGCGTTTATACGGAAACCGAGTATCAAACGCCCGGCTGTCATGATGACCAGGAAGGCTTTATGGTGCTGTCGGGCAGCGGCTTTGCCAAGCTTGGCGATGAAGAACGCGCTGTTTGTAAGGACACCGCTTTCATCGTGCCTGCCGGTGTTGAACATTCCCTCCGCACCAATGATCCTGCCGTGCCGCTGGAGGTTTTCTGGTTTCACGCAGCCTGCTGAAAAAATCATCCCCATCGATATAAAGGAGAAAGCACACCATGAAGCTTAGCGTTACGTACCTTGTTACCATTCTCAAGTACGGTTATCCTCCCCGCATGCAGGATGACATCAAATCTCTGGAATATCTGAACCGTCTGGGCTTCCACTATCTGGAGATGGAAGGCCTGGGCCGCGAGCACGCCACCAATCTGAAAAACAATCTGCCCACCTATAAAAAGGCTCTGGCGGATAACGGCATCCATATTCACAACTTCTGCTCCGTTGACCCCGACATGGTTTCTCTCGACCCTAAGAAGCGCGCTGTCGCCTTTGACCACTTCAAAGAGATGGCCAACATCGGCTGCGAGCTGGGCACCGAGACCCTGCACCTGGCAAGCTTTGCTCCTCCCGTAGAATACAAGGGCCGTGCTCCCTATCAGCTGGACGGCGGCGATTATGAATACGGCTCTTCCACTGCCATCCGCATTCCCGATGATTTCAGCTGGCCCAAAGTATGGGACGCCGTGGTGGAATCCACCCGCATGTGCGCCGAATATGCCAAGCAGCTGGGCAAGACCATCATCATGGAGCCCCGCGTCGGGGAGGTCATCTGCTCTGTCGACTCCATGCTGCGCTTGATCGCGGACGTCAACTGCGATGCGCTGAAGGCAAACTTTGATACCGGTCACTTCTGCGCCCAGCGCGAAAACGTCTGCATCGCGCTCAAGAAGCTGGAAGGCCAGTACGCCAACATCCACATTGCCGATAACGATCCCAAGGATGCCGAGCATATTCCGCTGGGTACGGGCATTATCGACTGGGAGGAGTTCTTCCGCATTCTGGTCAAGCAGAATTACAACGGCTATCTGGGCATTGACCTTGGCGCCAAGGACGATAAGCAGCTGGAAGACTGGCTCATCCAGTCCCGCGATTATGCTGCGCGCGTTGCCAAGGCTGCAGGCGCCGAATTGGAATGGTAAATCACAAAAAGGCTTGCGCAACGGCAAGCCTTTCTTTTCATACCGAAAGCGAGGTCATCCCTTTGGAAAAAATCAGCCGTTTCTTTGAGCGCATCGGCATGGACGCCAACACCGGCGTGGAGCACACGGTCGATTTTCTCGGGCGCGTGCAGCTGCAGTGTGTGCTGAACATTGCCTACGAAAATCTGGACATTCTTGCAGGCAAACCGCTTTGCCTTGCGCCTGATGCGCTGTACGAAAAAATCGTGCTGCGCGGGCGCGGCGGCTACTGTTTTGAGCTGAATGGACTGCTCACGCATATGCTGCGCGAAATGGGTTTCACCGTCACGGAGCGTTTTGCGCGTTTTTTGCGCAACGAGACCGAAGTGCCCATGCGCCGCCATCGCGTAACGGTGGTGCATCTGGCGGATGGGGATTACCTGTGTGATATCGGCGTTGGACAAATCGCGCCCCGCCTGCCTTTGCGCATTGAAGAAAACACCGTGCAGCATCAAAACGGCGAGACCTACCGTTTCACCCGCGACGCCCGCCACGGATGGGTCGTTTGGGATTTGCATCACGGAGAGTGGCGTAAATACATCTGCTTCAACAATGATGAAGTGTTTGATGTAGACTTCCTGCAGCCTTCCTTCTTCTGCGAAAACCATCCCTCCTCCCCCTTCAACAAGGGCTGCATACTCGCCATCAAAACCGAAAGCGGGCGCCGCACGCTGGACAAACGGTGCTACAAGATTTTCGAGGGCGAAAACATCGTACACATCGAAGAGGACATTTCAGACGAGCGTTTGAATGAGCTGCTTGCTGAGGTTTTCCGTCTGACCGATTTTTGAGCATTTCATTATCACCGCGCATCCATTCCTCCCTTAATCATTGACTTTTCGGATAGAATTGCTATAATAATGTGTATGATGATTTTTTCACAAGCAGGTTAATTGTCTGCTTGCGCGCGCAAAGAAGGTAATGATCATGAAATCGTTTGAGATCAAAACGAAGATCCATTTTGGTGATAACGCTCTGGAACGCCTTTCCCAGATGCCCTACAAGCGTGTACTGGTGATCACCGACCCCTTTATTGCAAACGGTCCCCTGATCCGTCTGATCACCGAACCGCTGAAAAAAGGCGGGAAGGAATACGATATTTTCTGCGATGTTGTGCCGGACGCACCCATCGACAAAATCACCGTCGGCGTGAAAAAGATGCTCGAATACCGCCCCGATGTGCTGGTAGCAGTGGGCGGCGGTTCCGCCATCGATTCCACCAAGGCGATCCGCGAGTTTGCGCTGAACATTGAGCACTATGCCGATGTTGATCTTATCGCCATTCCCACCACCAGCGGCACAGGTTCGGAAGTGACCTCCTTCGCCGTGGTGAACGATACCGTAGCCAAGGTCAAGTACCCGTTGGTATCCCCCACGCTCACTGCCGAAGAAGCCATTCTGGACGCGGAGCTGGTAAAGAGCGTACCGCCCTCCATTACGGCGGATACGGGCATGGACGTTTTGACCCACGCCATCGAAGCTTATGTAAGCACCAACCACAACGAATTCTCCGCCGCTCTGGCTGAAAAAGCCATCGAGATCGTGGCGGTGTTCCTGCTCAGAGCTTATCTCAACGGCAACGATACCCATGCAAGGCAGAAGATGCATGTTGCCTCCTGTCTGGCAGGTCTTGCCTTCGACTCGGCTTCTCTGGGCCTGACGCACGGCATGGCGCATCAGCTGGGCGCAAACTTCCACATTCCGCACGGACGTGCCAACGCGATGCTTCTGCCCCACATCATCGAGTACAACGCAGGCATCCACAAGGACAGCCACAGCCAGACGGAGTATCATCCCTCCGTAAAGCGCTATTCCACCATCGCCCTCAAGCTGGGCCTGTGCAGCTACAACAAGGTGATGAGCGTACGCTCTCTCATCCAGTGGATCCAGTTCATGAATCAGGATATGAACATCCCTGCGAGGATCTCCGAATTCGGCAACATCTCCGTCAACGATTACATGAGCAAAGTGGAAGCCATGGCAGATGCCGCTTTGGCGGATGCCTGCACGGCGACCAACCCCAGAATCCCCGACAAGGAAGCGGTCATGGAAATTTACCGCAATCTTTGGTAAAAAGCTTTCATATCGCTGCCCCGTCATCCTGCGCATTCAGAACTGACGGGGCAGTTTGTTCTACATAAAAGAATTCTTTCTACAACCAAAATTTTAGAGCATAGGAGATATCTTTATGACACCAACTATCTCTATCGCGTTCATCATCCTTATAGCTTTGATCCCTATTTTGAGCAATGTATTAAAAGTTAAACGTGCAGGAAGTAACAAATATCAACACATCATTACAGATTTCCTCCAAAATGCAGAAACCATGCTGGATACTGATGAGCAGATCGAAGCTGTTTGCGGCTACAAGCCCTGCGCCGCTATCACCAACAAGCGTCTGCTGGTGAGCACCAAAAACGGCATCGACAGCGTTGCCTTCAACGACGTCAAAAAACTCAACGGCATGACTGCAAGCGGCAACAATACCAAATACGCCTCCAGCATGCTGGTGTTCCAGATCAAGGCAAACAAGAAGTATACCCTTGGCAATCACAGCGAAGGCTTTGAAAAGCTTGTGACGCTGCTTTACCAACGCACGGGGCTGTGAAATCACTAAAAATAAGCACTGCTTCGGCAGTGCTTTATTTTATCCGCTTGCCATTGCGCCTGCGGGCGTGCTATACTCACATCAAGACCCCATCGCACTTTGGGAGGAGAAAAAATCATGACAGAAGCACAACGCATTGCCATGCTGGAGCCGCCCTGCGGCAAAATCTCCATGGTTTTGGATACCGACACCTACAACGAAGTGGACGACCAGTTTGCCGTAGCCTACGCCGTACGCGCCGCGCAGGCAGGCACGATCGATCTGGAGGCCATTTATGCCGCGCCTTTTGAAAACAAGGGCTACTCCTATGCCGAGGGCATGGAACTGAGCTTTCAGGAGATCCACCGCGTGCTGGATCTGCTTCACAGCCCCGAATACAAAAACAAGGTCTTCCGCGGCGCTGTCAAAACCGTTACGAAGGATACGCCCTCTCCCTCGGCTGCGTCGGAGCATCTGATCCGCCTTGCCAAAAACCACACCCCCACCAACCCGCTGTACGTGGTAGCCATCGGCGCCATTACCAATGTGGCTTCCGCACTGATGATGGCGCCCGAGATCGCAGAAAATATCGTTGTGGTGTGGCTGGGCTGCAACTCGCTTCATTGGCCGATCAATCGCGAGTTCAACGTCTGTCAGGATCGCACGGCTGCGCAGCTTGTGTTTAACTGCGGTGTGCCGCTGGTGCTGATGCCCGCCTACAACGTGGTTGCCGGCATGGTGACCAGCATCTATGAGCTGGAACATTATCTGGACGGCAAAAGCGATATCGGCACCTACCTTGTGCAGATTTGCCGCGACTACGCCGCCGAGCGCGAAACGCCCGCCGTTGCATGGTCAAAGGTCATCTGGGATGTGGCAGGCCCCGCCTATCTCATGCATCCCGAATGGTTTGATACCCGTCTGGTCTCCGCCCCCATTTTGACGGATGACCTTCACTGGGCCTCTGATTCGCACAGGCATCAGATTCGCATCTGCGATTTTCTGCAGCGCGATTACATCTTCAGGGATGTGTTTAACAAGCTGACCCTGTAATTCGTTGTATTTTTCACAAACTTTATTGACAAAAGCACGATGCATCATGTATCGTTATATATACCAAAAACATCCGAAAGGAAGGAATCTCTCATGAAGAAGTTCTTTGCTCTGCTGGTTGCCCTGATGATGGTCATGCCCTTCGCTATGGCCGACGAAGTTGACGCTTACACCACCGCTTCCGTTGCTGATTACTACGCTGCTACCGCCCTCACCGGCGATGACCTGATGAACGCCATCAACGGCCAGAGCGGCACCTACCTCATCAGCACCACCAACCCCGACGGCACCCCCAACACCGCTTACTTCATCTTCGGCATGAAGAAGGTAGAAGACAAGTACTACCTGCAGCTGGGTCTGGCTGACAACCAGTCCAAGGCCAACCTGCTGGCCAACGGCAACGGTCTGGCTATCTACGCCGCCAACCCCTCCACCGAGGAAGGCGCCAAGCCCTACACCGTTTCCGGCGCCCGCATCCGCTTTGTGGCCGTTGAAGACGCCGCTCTGCTCGAGACCCTGAACGCCGACGCCGGCCGTCCCGGTGCCATGTTCTTCGAAGTGACCGAAGTTCGTCCTCTGGGCTAATGAAACACACATACAAAAAGGCAGGCTGAAAAGCCTGCCTTTTGTTGTCAGCGAATTTCCTGCTCCAAATCGCGAAATTCATCCGTATCAAAAAACTCGATCAGCGAAATATCCAATCCGTCACAGAGCATTTTGATGGTCACAATACCCGGATTTTTACTGACGCCGTTCACAATGTTCTTTAGTGTGCTCGGCGGTACAGCCGCGCTGCGCGCAAGCGCGTTGATTGCCATGTTTCGCTCCTGACACAGTTGGATGATCCTGTTTGCTACGCACTCTCTTGTGGTCATGCAGATATCCCATCCTTCTATTCGTTGTTCTTAGGATGAGCGTATCAAAATCCCTCATACGCATCGGACCATATATGGACTTTCGGCCCATGTATGGCTATAATATAAACATCCTTTGGTTATGGGAGCAACTGCATGGATTATATTGCACTGGGAAAACGCATACGGGCAGCCCGAAACAGCTGTCAACTAACACAGGCAGAGCTTGCAGAAAAAGTGGGCGTATCCGTCTCTTTCATTGGACATATTGAGCGAGGTACCCGCATTGTCAGTCTGGATACTTTTACACGAATCTGCCAAGCGCTTGAAGCCTCTCCCAACGCATTGCTCGGTATGCTGCCTGCGGATGGTTTGAGCCGGGAACAAAACCTGATCCTGCAGCAGCTGCTCAACTGCGCCTGTCAGCTTGCCAAAAGCCGTTAAATAATGCTTGTGTTTGACATCATCCATCACCCGTGGTAACATACTGTTAATTCCAAATACTTCTGTTATAGGGAGATGCTTACTATGAAAAAACTGCTTGCTCTTCTCGCCGTGCTTGTGATGGCTGTCGGCTTTGCCTGCACCGCTTCCGCTGAGCTTACCGACAGCGTGCTGGAAGGCAAAGTGATGATCGAAGGTGTTTTCTACCAGATGCCCATTCCCGTACAGCAGCTGCTGGCTGATGGCTGGACCTTCGACCGTGAAGATATCGTGCTTGAAAACCAGCAGCGTACCTCTGTGGTTTTTGTAAAGGACAATGTTGCGTTTTACAGCTGGGTCATCAATGAATATGCCGAGCCCAAAAAGGTGAGCGAAACGCATGTTGCTGTAATGGAGTTCGGCCCCGCTGCCACCGGCACCGAAAAGTACGATCTGATCGATGTGCAGTTCAGCAATACTGTCAACATCAACACCACTGAGAAAGAGCTGATGAAGGCGCTGGGTGATCCTTCCTCCACCGCCGGCGGCTATCCCGTATGGCGCGGCAGCAACGCCAAGTATATCAGTCCCTCCATTTCCTTCAGCGCAAAGTTCGATTCCAAGCTCTTCAGCAGCGAGCTGAAGTTTTTCCAAATCGAATACCTGCCCGCTGATTTCTCTGTGGAGGGCAAATAACCCATGACCGATTTTCTCACCCTCGCGCAGGAACGCTATTCCGTGCGCAAGTTTGACAACCGTCCCGTTGCCAAAGAGGATATCGACCGTATCCTTCGAGCGGGTCAGCTTGCTCCCACCGCCTGCAACTTTCAGCCGCAGCGCATTTTCGTATTGCAGAGCGAGGACGCGCTTGCCAAAATGCGCAAGTGCACCAGATGCCATTTTGATGCGCCGCTGGGCCTGCTGGTATGCTATGACGCATCCCAAAGCTGGAAGCGCAAATTTGACGCGCAGGACAGCGGCTGGGTGGATGCAAGCATCGTGACCACGCACATGATGCTCGCCGCCCACGAAATCGGCGTTGGCAGCACGTGGGTGATGTACTTTGACCCCGAAGCCATGCGCGCGGAGTTTGAACTGCCCGAAAACCTCATCCCCGCCGCGCTGCTGGTGATGGGTTATCCCGCAGCGGATGCCGAGGTCAATCCCCTGCATCACCAAATCAAACCCATTGAAGATACCGTCTCCTATTTGTAAAACATCGAAACCGCCCTCCGTGTCAAACGGAAGGCGGTTTTTGATTTACATGGAAGCATTCGTCCCCGCCAGTGCGGCACGGATATCCCTGTCGGTGGTCATGCCGTACACTTTGGTGCGGTACTTTTGCTCAAGCTGTATCTTGGCTGCAGCATCTGTGCTGGTTTCGGCAATAACGAGGATGGCTGCGATCCGCACGTCCGCATAGTCGAGGATGCGGTCGATGCGTTCATTCAGGCTGCGTCCCGTGCCGATCATATCATCAACGATCACGATACGGTCGCCGTCACAGGGCGTGTAGCCGCAAAGGATACGCCCCCGGCGGTCTTCCGTGAGCCTGTCGCAGCAAAAATGGGTCGTCAGTCCGTAATGGCTTTGCAGCGCCACAGCAGTTGCGGCTGCAAAGCCTATGCCATGGTAGGCAAGACCTATGATGGCGTCAAACTCCGTGTGCTGCTCCATCAAAAACTCTGCAAACGCCTCGCCGACCGCGGTCTGGAACTGACCGCCTCCGCCGAAGCCAAAGAGTTTCTCGCCACAAACAGTTTTGAAGCTGAATTCGGCGCCAGACCTCTGCGGCGGGCCATCGAACGGAATATTGAAGATCCGCTGGCCGAGGAGATCCTGCGGGGCAGATTCCGCAATGTCCGCGGCGTGAAAGTGGAACTGCTGGATGCAAAACTCGTTTTTCTGCCCTGGGATCCGGAACAGAAGGCTCCCGCCCGCAAACGCCGGAAAACAGCAGAAAAAACAAAGTAAATACCTGACAGATAAAATCCATACCTGAGTGGGGCGGTATGAAAGCAAATGATATTATCAAGTGTCCGCTTTGCGGAGAAACG
>JAZKYW010000360.1:0-3700 GCA_045612325.1 Candidatus Limiplasma sp.
AAGGTCGATGACGGGATTGCCGCAGGGATAGGGCGGGCTGTAGAGCGCCGTGGGCCAATGCCCCACCACCACCGTTTTGGCAAAGGACGTGCCCTCCGCCATAAAGTTGTCGCGTTTCATCAGGCGGCGACTGTCCGTGCCTGCCAGTTCATCAAGGTTTTCGTGGGGGATGCCGCCGTGCACAAAGATCATATCCTGCGTTTCAAGCACGTTGGGCATGGCGCCAATAAAAGCGATTTCTTTGGCAAAGCGTTCGCGGAGCATCGCAAAAACGCTCTGCGTGTCATGCGGCTCGGAAATCGAAAGCCCGCATTCTTCGTACATCTCGCCCAAAAAACTTGCGCCCCACCATTCGTTTGCCTGCAGCGAATAGTCGACCATTTCGCGCTGCACATCGGGGTCATCGCTGAAAAGACACTCCAAACGCCACAGGTCCACATTGCCCATGACGGGGTATACGGTGTACTGCTCGCACAGCGTCATCACATAACGCAGCGTTTCAAGGTTTTCAGGCCCTTTTTCAATGCAATCGCCCACAATGACCAGAATATCCTTTTCGTCAAAGGAAACCTGCTTCAGGAGCGTTTTGAGGCCGTTTGCATGGCCATGTATGTCGGAGACCATCAAAATCCGCCGTTCATCAGGAAAGGATGCACGGCGGATTTTGGTTTTGATCGCTTCATCCAGGGAAAAACTCATTCAGTTACGCCTTCTAACAGTATTTCTTTGGCACGACGGTACTTGGCTGCATGACGCTGCCGCCAGTCTTCATCCCGCCCAACCATAGCCATGCGGTCCTCGTCGCCGTTGTGGGCAAGGTCCGCCAGCTTCACCTTGGCGGCAATGGGATTTTTGGCAATGGCGCGCACATAATCAAAATAGTCCACACCTTCACGGTGCGTCAGCAGCGCGAGCGCATCCGTCACTTCAGGCGGAAACGCCTGCCTGAGCTGCTCAAGGGTGACGGAGGTATCCTCCGCCACATCATGCAAAAGCGCAGCGCACACGCTGAACTCGTCATCCATCGATTCCGCCAGATGAAAGGGGTGAAAAACATACGGCGCCCCTATTTTATCCACCTGACCGTGATGCGCGCTGTAGGCGATCTGCATGGCCTTGACCGTCAGTGCTGTGTAAATCATTCTTCTACCTCGTACAGGTCCTGCTGCTGCTCGATGGTGCCTTCGAGGAAGGTCGCAAGCTCAGCACGGGCCATGTCGAAATCCACCTCGCGGGTCTGCATGCCTGCGTAGAGGATGTCGGTGAGTGCCTCGTCAGAGGGCATCTGCAGGCCTTCGGGCTCAACACCGCGCAGCTCCATGGCATAGCCCACCGCCGTGACCAGATCTTCCATGGTCAGGTTCATCAAAACCAGATTGTCGGATACGGTGGTCAGCAGGGCAAGCGCATCGCCCAGCGTTGCGGTCTCATACTTGTGGGCAAGGGTGCTCATAACGGTGCGCATGCGGCGGGTACGACCGCTTTCACCGTCGCCGCCTACCTTGCGGGCACGCATGTAAGTGACCGCGCCGCTGCCGGTGAACAGATAGGTGCCGGCGCCCTGCATCTTGGGCGTGGTGGTCTTTTTGCTCTTGATGAGATGCTCGCGCAGGTAGGCTGCCTCGGCATCGTCCACGGTGATGGTCACGCCGCCCATTTCGTCAATGATGCTCTGCACGTTATCCATGCTGAAAACGATGTACTTGTCGACCTTCACGCCGAAGTGGGTGCTGATGACCCTGCAAAGCTCATCCATGCCGTAGTTTTTGGCAATGTAGGTGATGCGGCCGATACCGCCATCGGGGCGCTTGATGAGCATTTCACGGGAGAAGGTGGTCAGCAGCAAGCGCTTTGCCTGCGTATCCAGCGTGACAAGGATCAAACCGTCGGTGTTGCTGAGCTGCTGATTCTGCGTGTGCCACTTGTCGATACAGGCCAGCAGATAGTGATGCTGACCCTCGCGAGGCTCGGGCAGGCTGTCATAATCCAGCGGATAAATCTCCTTGGGCGTTGCCGCGCAGGCAAAACCTGCATTCAAAAGCATCAGCACGCACAGCAGGGCGCAGAGCAAACGTTTGAACATGGCTGTTCATCCTTTCAATCAATGCGATGTAAAAAAGAATATGGCGGCGCAATGCCGCCATATTCTTATACGCTGTTTGGCAGGAAAAACCCTGCTTTTTGCGCATTGTTGTTACATTATGCCTTGGCAAGCATCTCCAAAAGCTTGTGGCTGCGGGCAAGGAATGCCGTTACCTCATCCCTTTCGAGGGGACGGGTGGACATACGGGCAAGGTCGTAGAGCTGAGCAGCCATCAGGTCGCGCTTTTCGCCCTCGCAGTTCATGAGGGTCTTGACAACGCTGTTGGAGGCGTTGAGCACAAGGGTCTGCATCTCGGGCATCTGGAAATCCTGACCGTAAATGCGGCTCATCTCGCTGAAGCGGCGGCCCTGTTCATCCTGCGTAAGCAGCGCGGGCATGCTTTCATCCTTGAGGGCAGCCAGCTTGACCTGCAGGGTCTCCTTGCCGGTAGCGGCCTTGAATACATCCAGCAGCTCGGCTTCCTTGGTCTCATTCTGCTTCTGCTCCTCAGCGGTCTGCTCCTTGGTGAAGGTGTCGCTGTCAGCATCTACGCGGGCAAACTGCAGGCCTTCGATGCCGCCCTGATATTCCATGAAGCTCAGGAAGTTCAGGTCGATGAGGGCGTCCAGCACCACAACATCCACGCCTTCGGCGTCATACATGGCAACGCTGGCGCTCTGGCGGGTGGGGTCGTTGGTGTAAACGACCTTCTTGCCCAGCTTGCCTTCGTGCTTGGCAAAGTACTCTTCCACGGTGAAGTACTCGCCCTTGGTGGTCTTGTACAGCAGGGTCTTCTTCACCTGGTCAAAGAACTTGCTGTCGCGCATGCAGCCGTACTTGACGAAGGGATGGATATCATCCCAGTACTTCTGATAATCCTCACGGGCGGTGTTGAACAGACCGCACAGCTTGTCCGCCACCTTGCGGGTGATGTAAGCGGAGAGCTTCTTGACATAGCCGTCATTCTGCAGGAAGGAGCGGCTTACGTTGAGGGGCAGGTCGGGGCAGTCGATAACGCCCTTCAAAAGCATCAGGAACTCGGGAATGACTTCCTTGATGTTATCGGCAACGAACACCTGACCGCTGAACATTTTGATCTCGCCCTCGCGGGTGCCGAAATCGTTGGTCAGCTTGGGGAAGTACAGGATGCCCTTGAGGTTGAAGGGGTAATCCACATTCAGGTGTACGTAGAACAGCGGGTCTTCAAAGGTGTGGAACACATCGCGGTAGAAGGTCTTGTACTCCTCCTCGGTGCAGTCCTTGGGGGCCTTCAGCCACAGCGCCTCGGTGGCGTTGATGCGCTCGGGGCCCTTGGGGGCTTCAGGCTTGACTTCCTCGCCCTCAGCGGCGGTCACGGGTACTTCTTCCTTGAGCACGTCCAGATAAACGGGAGTGTTCATGAAGCCGCAGTAGCGGTTGAGCACTTCGCGCACACGGAACTCCTGCAGGAATTCCTTTTCTTCTTCGCTGATGTGCAGGATGATATCGGTGCCGCGCTCGGTGCGCACGCCTTCGCTCATGCTGAAGGCCATGCCGTCCTCGCTCTCCCAGCAGACAGCCTGTGCGCCTTCCTTGCCGGAAAGGCTCTGGATGGTCACCTTATCGGCTACCATAAAG
>JAZKYW010000361.1:0-4705 GCA_045612325.1 Candidatus Limiplasma sp.
CCTTGCTTTGGTCAGGGGCTCCATCAGCCGCAGACGCAGTGCCTCGCAGCGTTCACGCATGCTTTGTTCGCCGCGCGTGAAAGGCGTGAGCCAGCGTTTGCGGTCAATGCCGCAGATATAAAGGTAGTTTTCCAGCTCGCAGGCTTCCTCAAAGGTGAGCGGAGCATAACCGCTCTTGAGCATGGCCAGCATATCGCGGTTGCGCCAACCATCCGCCATGGCGCGAAGGGCGCTCAGCACAAAGCGCACAAGGCCATGAGAAGCGGCAGGCAGCTGGCGGTCCGTATAAAAAGGAAGACCGCTGTCGGTGAGGGCTGCGCTGGCGGCAAATTCGTAGCCGCTGTCATCAGGGTATAGCACGGTGATTTGCTCAATATCCGTGCCTTCCTGCAAAAGCTTCATGATGTGGCGGCTCATCAGCGTGGCTTCTTCATAGGGCGTCAAGCCGTTGGTGAGCGTTACCACGGAGAAGTCGCCGTTGAATGCGGCGGCAGGATGCACAAAGAGCGTATCATCCAAATGGGTGATGGCGGGCGCATGGTTGAGCGCTTTTGGCGGCAGCGCGCAAATTTCGGCCTTCAGCCCATCCTGCGCAAGCTGCTTGCAGAAACGCGCGATGCCCTGACGCACAGGCGCGTACAGTTCGCCGTCGGGAGCGTTTTCGTGGTCACACACCAGCGCGACCGTCATGGAAGCGCAAACAGGTGCGGCGCTGCAAAGCAGGCTCATCAGCTGCTGGGGGAGGGTATCAAAGCCGAAAACGTACAAATGCTTGCTGGTCAGATATCCGCTTTGCTTCAGCCTGCCCGCGACATACGCCAGCTGGTCCTCGCTGTCGGAAAAACGGTCGGCAAGCACATGATGGTATTGCTCGTAGATTTTGGTCAGGTCGCTGAGCTTGGCTTTCTGCAGCCCGTCGGGCAGTGCATCGGCATAGGCGGCGAGGGATTCGGCGGTCATGCCACCGCGCTTCATATCGGTGATGAGTGCGCAAAGCTTTTCCACAAAGCCGCGGCGCTGGGTGATGCTGCCGTAGTAGGGCAGTTTATCCTCCAGCTTTTCAAGCGCCTGCGATACCGCCATGCGCCGTCCCGCGTCGGTCAAAGGCTCGCGCTCGTCTCGGCCTGCGGCGCTCAGTACATGCTCGTACAGGCGCGAGGGGCTGAGCACATCCAGCGTGAACATGCCTTCCAGTTTGAGGCGCTTCATCAGCTCGCGCTCTGCAGCCAGCGTAAACTGCTCGGGCACCAGCAAAACGGCGGATTCATCCTTTTGAAGATGTTCGCCCATTGCCCCGATGATTTGCGGGAACAAGCGGTGCGCCCTTGCGGTCCAGATGCGGATACTCATGCGTGTGCCTCCTTGGGAAAACAATATAGAAAAAGCATTGTAAATATGATATCATAAACACAGCTTTGCGAAAAGCACAAAGTATGTATGAAAGAGGGTTCCGTATGACGGATACCATTGTAGGCATTGCAACCGCGGCAGGCGAAGGCGGCGTAGCCATCGTACGCATGAGCGGCGATGAAGCAAACGCGATTTTTGAAAAGGCTTTCCGTCCGCGCAAGCGCAAGCCGCCCTTTGAAAGCCACAGGCTGATGCTGGGCCATGTGACGGATGAAAACGGCGACCCCATCGATGAAGCCATGGGCGTTATCATGCGCGCGCCCAACAGCTATACCCGCGAAGATGTTTGCGAAATTCACACCCACGGCGGCAGCGCGGCAGCTTCTGCTGTTGTCAGGCGTTTGATCGCGCTGGGTGCAAGGCCTGCCGAAGCGGGCGAGTTTACCCGCCGCGCCTTTATGAACGGACGCATCGACCTGATGCAGGCGGAGGCGGTCATGGGCGTGATCGGCGCGCAGTCCGCTGCCGCGCTCAAGGCAGAGCAGCGCCAGCTTGCGGGCGGTCAGAGCCGCTTTATCCGCGATGCGCAGGATGATCTGACCATGCTGCTGGCAGGCCTTGAGGCGCACATCGACTATCCCGATGAAATTGAAGAGGATGAAGCGCTGGAAGGCCTCACCGACGGGCTTTCCAAACTGATCGCCACCTTGGAAAAAGCCATTGACGAGCGCGGTGCGCGCATCGTGCGCGAAGGTCTGCACGTGGCTTTGTGCGGTCGTCCCAACGCGGGCAAGAGCACTTTGTTCAATGCCCTGCTGGGTGAGGAGCGCGCCATCGTGACCGATATTCCCGGCACCACGCGCGATGTATTGGAAGGCAGCTTCTCGCTGGATGGCGTGCGCGTCATTCTGCAGGATACCGCAGGCCTGCGAGAAAGCGGCGATGCAGTTGAGCAAATCGGCGTGGAGCGCGCCAAGGCTGCGCTGGAAAAAGCGGATGTTGCTTTGCTGCTGGTGGATGCATCCACCGAGCTTACCGATGACGTGCGCGACCTGCTCACCATGTCCACCCCCTGCCCCTGCGCGGTGCTTCTCAACAAGGAAGATGCGGGCGAAAAAATCAGCGCGGAGGCTGTCCGTGCGCTGCGCCCCGATGCAGAGGTGTTCAGCCTTTCCGCGCGTACGGGCGATGGCCTGGAAAACGTGCGCGGCTATCTGCGCGGTTTTGTGAAAATGCCTCAGCAGCTGCTTCTGACCCATGAGCGTCACATGAGCGTGGCGCGTCAGGCGCTTGAACGCCTCAAGCAGGCATACTTTGGCCTGACTGCGGGTCAGCTGCTGGACCTTTCCGCGGTGGATATGCATGAGGCGCTCTATCTGCTGGGCCGCATCACAGGCGACAGCGTAGATGAGCAGCTGCTGGATGATATCTTCTCCCGCTTCTGCGTAGGCAAATAACTGCCTTCGGCAGCTTTCTTCGGCGAAAGGGGCTTGCACCATGAGCCGTCCCACGCCTGCCTTCGGCAGATTTCTTCGGTGATGGTGACTTGATCCATAAGCCGTCCCACGACTCATGCTTACGATCATTATCCAAAAGAGGTGCTCGTTTATGGCATACCGTTATGAGACCCATCTGCATACCTGTCAGGGCAGCAAGTGCGGCCGCTCCACCGGCGCGGAGCATGCGCGTTTTTACAAGGACGCAGGCTATCAGGGCATCATCGTTACCGACCATTTTGTGGGCGGCAACACCGCCATGCCTCAAACGGGCAGCTGGAAAAGCCGCATCGACGCCTTCTGCGTCGGCTACGAGGATGCCCTTGCCGAGGGACAAAAAATCGGTCTGGATGTTTTCTTTGGCTGGGAGGAGTGTTTTGCGCGTCTTGACGGCGGTCATGACGAATACCTCATCTACGGCCTTGACAAGCAGTGGCTCTATGACCATCCCGAGGCGGAAACGTGGAATCGCAGGCAGTATATCGAGGCGGTGCGCCGCGACGGCGGATGCATGATTCAGGCGCATCCCTTCCGAAAACGCGCCTATATCACTCAGATTTTGCTGGGTTTGCGCTACTGCGATGGCATCGAGGTAGCCAACCGCTTTAATGACCAGTGGGCGGATGTATGCGCCATGCGCTACGCCAAAGAGTTTGGTCTGGTCACCCTTACGGGCACGGATAACCACCTCTCAGGCATGGAAGGCCGTACGGATGTCGAAAGCCTTTTCGGCATCGCCCTTGACAAGCCCCTTGCCGATATCCGCGACCTTGTAAGCATTATCAAAAACAAAGGCAAAATCACCCTCCTCGCCCCCGAAAGCCGCTTCATCCAAGACCCCGACAATTCCCCCCAAATGGAAACGTTTTGGCTGGATGAGGAAGAGCGGGTTGTGGATACGGAGCGGGATTGGTTGAATGAATAAGAAAAGAAAGATGTATACGATGTTTGAAAAATATGTACAGCCTAATATAAAGGCAATCAAAATTCTGAGAGATGGTCAGGGGGTATTTGAGTACTTCCGAGACGATGCGAATGAAAATACATTGTTTCCTGTCGGATGTGTATTTAAGGCGTTTTTGGCTGCACTTGTGGGAATAGCGATTTATGAAAGGAAAATAACTTCGGTAGAAGATTATGTGATTGATTATTTTTCCTTCGATGAAGCTGTTGAGGAAAAATGGAGCCAACTCAAAATAAAGCATGCTTTATCAAAAACTACAGGTCTTATTTGGCCCGGCCCGCGTGAACCATTGCCTTCCAATATGCAGGAAGTGATGCGGCTTAAATTTCAGTATGAACCAGGTACTGTTTTTGAATACAAACCCGATCCGCAAATCATTGTGTTTTTGCTGGAACAAGTTTACGGTGCTGACATAACTGAAATTTTGAAAAATAAATTGTTGAAGCACTTTAAATATCATGGTTTTGTTTGGGAACGAAATCAAATTGAAAACATGAAAGTATCTTTGGGTGTGCTGAGTGACTTTGCTCAGTTGATGCTGAACAGGGGAGTCATCGGTAAAGAGCGATTGTTTTCTGAAGAGTTTTTTAGACAGTGCACAACAGTGTATTCTGTTGGCGGTTTTCCTGAATGCGTTCCCTATGGATTGGGTTTGTGGGTTGACAACAAAGAAAACAGAAAATGTTTTTATGCTTCTGGTTTTGGCGGACAGTATTTGATTGTTATTCCTGAGAAGAAGATGACGATAACAATACTGTCGGATATGGATAGACCTCATCCTGAGAATAAGAAACTAATCGAATACGTTTGCTCTGCTGAAATTTGACTAAAATGTGAGAGACCAAACATCAAAAAAGCGCGAAGCTGAAGAAAGCTCCGCGCTTTTGTTGTGTTA
>JAZKYW010000362.1:0-5039 GCA_045612325.1 Candidatus Limiplasma sp.
ACCGATGGCTTTGGGATCAATTTTGACAAGCTCGGCAAGAGGGTCCTGCATACGGCGTGCGATGCTGACAGCGCTGCGCAGAGAAACATCATACTGAGGGAATTCTTCTGCAGCAAGTTTACTTGCGGAGTATACAGACGCGCCGGCTTCACTGACGATCATATAAGCCGCACCGGGAAGTTCGGGAAGCAGAGAAGCAATAAACTGTTCCGCTTCGCGGGAAGCAGTACCGTTGCCGATGGCAATCGCGGTAACGCGGTGCTTGCGGCACATTTCAATGATTTCTTTGCGGGCGCGGGCTTTGGCGGCTTCCTGACCGGGAAGGGTGAAATGACCTACACCAGTCGCGAGTACCTTGCCGTTTTCATCTACTACAGCCAGCTTACAGCCTGTGCGGAAACCGGGGTCAACGCCCAGCGTTACGCAGCCCTTGACAGGCGGCGCCATCAGCAGCTGATGAAGATTTTTACCGAAAACCTGAATAGCGCTTGTGTTGGCTCTGTCCGTCAGTTCGTTGCGAATTTCGCGTTCGATGCTGGGGCTGAGCAGTCGCTCCCACGCATCTGCAACAGCCATACGCACCTGCTCGGTTGTCGGACTTTCCTGACGGATAAATGCTTTTTCAATTACGGCGATGCAATCAGCGTCGTTGACACGCAGGCTGATTTTCAAAAACTCCTCGCGTTCGCCACGGTTGATAGCAAGGATTCTGTGTGCGGGAATATTGCGAATTTCCTGAGAAAATTCGTAGTACATGGTGTATACGCTGTCTTCGTCCTTGGCTTTGCGGCTTTCAACAATGCCGCTGCGCAGCACAAGAGAACGCAGGGTTTTACGAACATCGGCGTCGTCGCTGATTTGTTCGCTCAGAATGTCACGCGCGCCCTGCAAAGCTTCCTCAACAGAGTTAACGCCCTTTTCTGCATCCACGAAGTCCGCTGCCAGAGCTTCGGCAGATGCAGCCTTGCGGTCCTGCATCATCAGCATCAGCGCAAGGGGTTCCAGTCCTTTTTCTTTTGCCATGGTCGCACGAGTGCGGCGCTTGGGACGGAAGGGACGGTAAATATCTTCAAGCTCGGTCAGCGTAGCGGCGGCGTTGAGTTTTGCAACAAGCTCATCCGTCAGGTTTCCCTGCTCGGTAAGAGCGTTCTGAATTTCATTTCTGCGCTTTTCAAGGTTGCGAAGGTATTGCAGACGCTCAGAAATAGCGCGCAGCACCTGGTCATCCAAAGAGCCGGTTTGCTCCTTGCGGTAACGTGCAATAAAGGGAATCGTGTTTCCTTCGTCAATCAAACGAAGTACATTTTCACACTGGGAGAGTTTGAGTTGGAATTCTTTGCACAAAATTTCGCAAATATTCATTTCGTTCATCCTTTCCGCAAAATCGGCAAGCGTGATTATACCATGAGCCATACAATTTTGCTATACACAAACACAGAATTGAGATATAATAACTTTATGTTGATTGGAGGCGTACAAATGGAACTTTCCCAAACCAGACAGAGTGTTTTGGAATTGCTGGACCAAAATCATATTCCATATCAGTTTTACACGCATGAACGTGCTCATACCATAGACGATTGTCTGCGAATGCCTTTTATCACCGATGAAGTGACGATATGCAAGAATATTCTTCTTTGCAACCGACAGCAGACGAAATATTTTCTGCTTTTGTTAAAGCCGCTGACTCCCTTCAGAACATCCGTTGTAAGCAAAGCTTTAGGGGTATCAAGACTCAGCTTTGCTCCCGAAGAAGCGTTGGAGCGTCTTTTGCACCTGACAAGCGGCAGCGTAAGTCCTCTTGGTTTGATGTTTGATGAAGACAACAGCATTACGCTGTGCTATGAAACAGCGGTCAAGGATAGCGAGCTGATTGCTTTTCATCCGTGTGACAACTCTGCTACGCTTGTATTTACTCAGCAGGTATTTTGGGAGCATGTGATTCCTGCGCTTAAAATATCACCCGTTGAAATCACATTGGGCGAAAACATTTGACGAATGAATGTCAAACGTTGTAAAATAAAAATAACATACTCAAGGAGGGTATAAAATGTATTACGATCATAAAATTTGGGTTGGTACTTCTGAGGATTATCAGCCTGCAATGCTTCTTCCTCAAATGGCTAACCGTCATGGCCTCATCGCCGGCGCTACCGGTACCGGCAAGACCGTTACGCTCAAAGTAATGGCTGAAGGCTTTGCTGATATGGGTGTTCCTGTTTTCCTTGGCGATATCAAGGGCGACCTGAGCGGTATGGTCAAGCCCGGTGAACAGTCCGATAAGGTGACTGAGCGCCTCATCAAGACCGGCGTTGCCGATTTCAAGCATGACAGTTATCCCACTGTATTCTGGGATGTTTACGGCGAACAGGGCCATCCCATCCGCGCGACCGTAAGCGAAATGGGTCCCATGCTGCTTTCCCGTATGCTCAGCCTGAACGAAACGCAGGCGGGCGTTTTGAATATTCTCTTCCGCGTTGCGGATGATGAGGGTATGCTGCTTGTCGATCTGAAGGACATCAAGGCCATGCTTGCCTATGTTGGCGAGAACGCAGCCAATTACACGCTGAATTATGGCAATGTCAGCAAGGCTTCCATCGGCGCTATCCAGCGCGCTATCGCGGTACTGGAAGACCAGGGCGGCGATAAGTTCTTTGGCGAACCCTCTCTGCAGATCACCGATTGGATGCAGGTAGACGAAGACGGCCGCGGTTTTATCAATATTCTTGCCTGTGACAAGCTGTTCCTGAGCCCTCTCATGTATTCCACTTTCATGCTGTGGATGCTCAGCGAACTGTATGAGATCCTGCCTGAAGCCGGCGATCTTGATAAGCCCCGCATGGTATTCTTCTTTGACGAAGCGCATCTCCTGTTTGATGATTGCAGCAAGCAGCTGTTGGACAAGATCGAGCAGGTCGTTCGTCTCATCCGCAGCAAGGGTGTTGGCGTATACTTTATCACCCAGAATCCCTGCGATGTTCCCATGAACGTTCTGGGTCAGCTGGGCAACCGTGTACAGCACGCTCTGCGTGCCTTCACTCCTCTTGATCAGAAGGCCGTTAAGGTGGCTGCACAGACTTTCCGCACCAATCCCGCGTTTGATACTGAGGAAGCCATTACGACGCTGAAAACCGGTGAAGCGTTGATTTCCTTCCTTGATGCTGACGGCGCTCCCGGTATTGTGACCAGAGCGACCATTCTGCCTCCTCAGAGCTATATCGGCGCCATCAGCAAGGAACTGCGCGATACCTTCATTGAGACCAGTCCTTTCCATGGCGTATACGATGAAGCTATCGATGGCGAGAGCGCTTACGAATATCTTGTAGCCCGCATGACCGAAACTGCTCAGCCTGCTGCTCCTGTGGTGCAGGCTCCCGTTCAGCAGCCTGTGGTACAGACCACTGTTCGTCCTGTCAGCGCGCCTCAGGGCTTTATGGTATTTGATCCTGCTACCGGCACCTATGTCCAGAAACAGCTGGAGACCATGCCCGCCGCAGCTCCTGTGGCTGCTGCTCCCGCTGTCGCACCTGTACAGCCTGCCGCTCCTGCAGTACCTGCGGCTCCTGTTGTTCAGCAGCCCACTCAGCAGATGGTGCTTGTATATGATCCCACTACCGGTGCTTACAAGCAGCAGATGATGACCGTTGCTTACAATCCTGCCACCGGTCAGTACATGCCTGTACAGCCCGCTGTGGATGAAAAGGAAGCTAAGAAGGTCGCCGCCCAACAGGCCAAGGCTGCCAAGCAGGCTGCTCAGGCCGAAAAGGAACGCAAGGCTGAAGAACGTCGTGTTCGTGCTGACGAACTGCGTGAAGAACGTGCCGAGCGTGCACGCCGCAATGACAGCGTACTTGGCCGTATCAAGAATACCGCTATTTCTACCGCCACCCGTACGCTCACCAGCAGTCTGACCCGAGGCCTGCTGGGTACCCTGACCGGCAAGAAGTAATTGTTCAAAACAAAAACCCAAGGTGCTGATTGCGTCTTGGGTTTTTGTTTGGGAATTATTCTTTTAATTCATAACGCTCAAGGAAGGAATCAAACATCTTCTCGAGCATCTCCATGCTCTCTTTTTTGGAATAGCATTTTTCGCCTGCAAGAATATCCAGATAGTAATTCATGTACTGCTTTGTAAAGGCGGGATACATGAGGAATACCGAGTTATATCCGCCGTCGATATTGTAATCGGTATCCTTGACGTCAATCGAAACACCGAGTTTTTCATAACAAACAAGATTGTACTTGTGCGTCAGCGTTTCTTCCTTCAAAAGCAGCGGAACGAAGCAGGGGTTGTTTCTTGCAGCATTAAGCATGTTTTGGAAGATCACTTTTCGTTCCGCAGGCGTAAAGGGACGGAAACCGATAAAATGGTCGGTCGTTTCGCCGGTGGAGAGAAAACGTTCACATCCCTCCACCGTCATAATGCGATAGGTGTGTTTCTTTTTGCAGTACTGGTTTTGATAGCGCTGTTCGTGGATAGACAACGTGCGTTCGACAACGTGCAGCATTTCCTTGTCGGAGGCAATGCCCTTGTCCATGAAAGCAGAGATGGCAATATCCGTAGGGATTTGGTGAAAACACAAATCGTTTGTAATGGAATAAGTAGCTCTGTTGAGTTCGTGGCTCAGGAAAGTCATGCACAGAGAGGGGAAATCCATTTTGTGCACATAGGCTTCCTTGATTGCAATGGGTTCAGGTTTGACGCTGCTGAGCACACGGGTGACAAAGTTAAACAGCTGAGAAGCCGCGCCGTTGCTTAATTCGTGCGCGATGCAGTTGTTTGCGATGACAAAATACTGTTCAATAATTTCATTGCCAACAACAGAGCGGATGAAAAGCATATTTCCGCCAAGGCTGGGCAACTGGTTTTCAACCGAGGGATGTCTGTTGTAGGACAGATAACGCGGGTCAAAAATTACAGGAAGAGCCGAAGAAACATACTCTGCAGCTGCACTCCAATCCGAGGGCGCCTGCAGATAGTGGCGCATTGTGATATCGCGCTTAGGGTCCTCAAAAAGCGGTTTCAGGGCATTAAAAAG
>JAZKYW010000363.1:0-3950 GCA_045612325.1 Candidatus Limiplasma sp.
AAGAAGGACCGTCTGGCCAATGTGATGCTCACCCTGGCCGAGTGCGTGCGCTTTGTGGCTGTGCTCATCTATCCCTTCATGCCCACCACGCCTGAGCGCATCTTTGCTCAGCTGGGCGTGAACGATGAAGCCCTCAAGACCTGGGAATCCCTGTCCGAATACGGCAAGCTGCCCGCCGGCACCAAGGTGCAGAAGGGCGAGGCGCTCTTCCCCCGTATCGACATCAAGAAGGAGCTCGAGGCCCTGAATCCCGAAGACAAGGCCGAGGAAAAGAAGCCCGAGCCCAAAAAGGAAAAGAAAGAGAAGAAGCAGGAGCAGAAGAAGGAAGAGAAGCCCGAAGAACTGCCCGAAGGCCTCATCTCCATCGATATGTTCGATAAGATCCAGCTGCGCGTTGCCCGCATCCTGACCGCCGGCAAGGTCAAGGGCAGCGATAAGCTGCTGCACTTCAGCGTAAAGCTGACCGATAACGAGCCCGTGCGCAGCGTTGTCAGCGGCATCGCCAAGTTCTACACCCCCGAAGAGATGGTCGGCAAGCAGGTTGTGCTGGTAAGCAACCTCAAGCCCGCCAAGCTGCGCGGCATCCCCAGCGAGGGCATGATCCTGTGCGCCTCTGACGCTGAGGACAAGGTGCTCAAGCTCTGTACCGTTGAGCCCGGCATGGAGGATGGAGCGTACATTCGATGAATCTCTTTGATTCGCACTGTCATTTGGAAAACGGGCGTTTCGAAACCGACCTGCCTGAAGTAATGGCCCGTATGAAGGATGCAGGGGTCAACCGCTGCATCCTCGCGGGCAGCGATATGGAGACCAGCGAGCAGATCGTGAAGATGGCCTCCGAATATCCCGATGTGTACGGCGTTGTGGGTATCCATCCCCATGACGCCAAAACATGGACGGATGACTGCGCCTCCCGCATTGCCGAATGGGTTAAGCAGGAGCGCATCGTTGGCGTGGGCGAAATCGGTCTGGATTACTACTACGACCATTCTCCGCGCGATGTGCAGAAGGAAGTGTTTGAAAAGCAGCTTCTTCTGGCGCGTGAACTGAATATGCCCGCCGTTTTCCATGTGCGCGATGCACATGGGGATGTGCTGGACATCCTGCGCAAAAACCGTGCTCAGCTGCCTGCGGGCGTAGTGCACTGTTACAGCGGCAGCGTGGAAAGTGCGCGCGAATATCTGGATATGGGTTTCTATATCTCTTTCGCGGGCCCCATCACCTTCAAAAACGCCAACAAATTGCTGGATGTAGCCAAATACGTGCCGCTTGACCGCATTCTTGTGGAAACGGACAGCCCCTACCTTGCGCCCGTGCCCATGCGCGGCAGACGCAACGAGCCTGCGTATGTGCAGTATGTGGCGCAGTGCATTGCGCAGCTGCGCGGCATTTCCGACGAAGAAATGGCGCAGGCTGCCTTCACCAACACCTGCCGTCTGTTTGGCATTGCGGAGGCTTGAGGATGAATATCAGGCTCGCAGCCGAGCGCGACATGGAAGTGCTTCTTGCGCTTTTTGCCAACGCGCGCAAGTTCATGGCTGAAAAAGGCAACCCTGACCAGTGGTGGGGCGGCTATCCCACCCGCGAAATGCTGCTTGACGACATCGCCAAGTCTCAGCTGTATGTTTGCGAGCGGGACGGTCACATCTATGCCGCTTTCGTGCTGGCGGAGGGGGAGGACCCCACCTATGCCAAAATCGAAGGCGCGTGGAAAAACGGCCTGCCCTACGGTACGCTGCACCGCATCGCCTCCACGGGCGAAAAGCGCGGCATGGTCGATTTGATCGTTGCTTTTGCTTTTGCGCGCATGAACAACGTGCGCGGAGATACCCACGAACTCAATCTGCCCATGCGCGGCGCATTCGAACGCAACGGCTTTGAATACTGCGGCACCATCTGGGTGGATGACGGAACGCCTCGCATGGCGTACCACAAAGTGAAATAAGAAAGGGGGAACAGCCTATGCTCCCCAAACTGATCGTGATCGCCGGCACCAATGCGTCCGGCAAAAGCGGCCTCGGCATCGAACTGGCTGCCCATTACGGCGGCGAGGTCATTTCCGCCGATTCCCGTCAGGTGTTCCGCGGCCTTGACCTTGGCAGCGGCAAAATCACGCCCGTGGAGACCAAGGGCGTACCGCATCACCTGATCGATGTGGTGGATGCCGGCGAGTTCTACTCCATGGCGGATTTCCAGAAGCAGGCGTATGAAGCCATCGATGATATCATCGCCCGCGGCAAAATTCCGTTTCTGGTAGGCGGCACGGGCCTGTATGTGGCAAGCGTTGCGGACGGATATGTGATGAGCGACCGCATGCCCGACCTTGCTTACCGCAACGAGCTGGAAAAGCTGACCACGGAAGAGCTGTACGCCATGCTCAAAAAGATCGTTCCCGATACGGACGTTGACGCCCGCAACCGCAACCGCGTGATGCGCGTGCTGGAAAAGATCCACGACGGCGACGATATCACCCCTTCCAAGCAGCCCAAGTACGAAACGCTTCGTCTGGGCGTAACGTGGGACAGGGATATCCTGCGCGAGCGTATTGACGAACGTCTCGACCGCCGCCTTGAACAGGGCATGATCGAGGAAGTCAAAAACCTGCTGGATGCGGGCGTGAGCGAGATCTTCATGCTGAAACTGGGTCTGGAATACAAATTCATCACCCAGTACCTGAAAGGGGAGTATGCTTCCCTTGAGGAAATGAAGGACCTGCTGGCTACCGCCATCAAGCAGTTCGCCAAGCGTCAGATGACCTGGTTCCGCCGCGATGAGAGCATCCAGTGGCTCGATATGAGCGCTGACCCCAAGGCACAGGCCATTGAAAAAATCGATGCCTTCCTGGCAAAGTGATATTTGAAAACGCAAAAACCGGAGTCATGCACTGCAGGGCTTCGGTTTTTGTCATATTGCCAAAGGGCTTAAATGTCAACAAAATCAGCCAGAAAAGGCAACAAAAAATACCCCGGAAAAAAATCCAAAAAAATTGGCAGAATTTTATCAAACGAGCAGGAAAACAGGAAGGGAAACACGAAACAAATGAATGGGGTGGAAGTTGGACTATTAGTTCATAAAGCCCCAACCACTGACCATTAACGCATGGAAGGGAGAACGGAAATGCACAACTCACAAGACCTTCAAAAGGTGCTGGATCTCCGCAACGCCATCCTGGGTGGCAGCGAACAGCGCCTCAAGGAACAGCGTGAAGCCGGCAAGATGACCGCTCGCGAGCGCGTAGAAAAGCTGGCGGATGCAGGCAGCTTTGTAGAGCTGTTTGCCCTGGTTAGCCAAAATGAGGAAGGTGCCGGCGTAATCACCGGTTACGCCACCATTGAACAGCGCCCGGTTTATATCTTTGCTCAGGACTTCACTGTACGCGGCGGCGCCATGGGCAAGGCTCAGGCTGCCAAGATTGTAAAGCTCCTGGACATGGCTCTCAAGACCGGTGCCCCCGTCGTTGCCCTGATGGACAGCGCCGGCGTACGCATCGATGAAGGCGCTGCCGCTATGAGCGCCTACAGCGAGATCTACAACAAACTGGCCCGCATGAGCGGCGTGTGCCCCATCGTATCTCTGGTACTGGGCCCCTGCATCGGCGGTGCTGCTCTCATCACCCAGCTGGCGGATGTATCCATCGTGGCCGAAAAGGTTGGCCAGCTGATGGTATTCGGTCCTCAGGTCATGGCCGCCATGAACGGCAAGGCTGTGAAGGCTGAGGAATTCGGCGGCGCTGAAGTAGCTGCCAAGATGGGCGCCTGCGCTCTGACCGCTGCCACCGAGGACGAAGCCATCGCCAAGGCCAAGCAGGTGCTGGCTCTGCTGCCCTCCAGCAATCTGGAAGACAGCGAAATCGTTGACACTGACGATATGAACCGTCTGCTGCCCGCGATCGATCCTGCTGATGCTGATGAGCTGATCAAGGCCATCGCCGACAACGGCTCCGCCATCGA
>JAZKYW010000364.1:0-3183 GCA_045612325.1 Candidatus Limiplasma sp.
AAGATCGGCCGCCGCCGCGGTATTCTGGAAAACATGACCGGCTTTGACCGCGTGCGTCTTGAGTTCCTCGTTCCCTCCCGCGGCCTGTTCGGCTACCGCAGCGAGTTCATGACCGATACCCGCGGCGAAGGCATCATGAGCAGCGTTTTCGAGCGCTATGAGCCTGTCAAGGGCGACATCCCCCACCGCAGCGTGGGCGCTCTGGTATGCCACGAGGACGGCGAGGCCAACTCCTACGGCCTGTTCTACGCTCAGGAGCGCGGCACCCTGTTCATTGGGCCCCAGACCCCCGTTTACAAGGGCATGATCTGTGGCCAGAACGCCCGTCCGGACGATCTGGTTGTCAACGTATGCCGTCAGAAGCACGTGACCAACATGCGCAACGCTGCCGCTTCCGAGGACAGCCTGCGTCTGGTATCCATCAAACCCCTTACGCTGGAGGAGTGCCTGGAGTTCATCGATGACGATGAGCTGCTGGAGATCACTCCCAAGTCCCTGCGCATGCGCAAGCGCGAGCTCAACCACGAGCTTCGCGCCCGTGCGGCCTTCCGCGCCAAGCAGCAGGGTTAAGGGCATATTTTTGCCGCGCATCCTGTGCTTTGCAGGGTGCGCGGCGGCACATTTCTCCGAAGAGGAGGTTTTTGAACCATGATGAAACAAGTGATGAAAAAGCTGCTCGCGCTGTTTGTGTGCGTGAGCCTGCTGCCCGCGGCTGCGTTTGCCGATGAAAACGAATACGCGGATATCATCGCCGGCGCCAACGACGGCACGCCTGTCACCCGATCCGATTTTGAGCTCAGCTTCCGCTTCAATGCTGACGGCTTCCCCGAGGATGGCCTTATGCACTACAGCGACTGGGAAACGCTGGTGGATAAAATTACCCTGCGCGGCACGATGCAGTCTCAGAACTTTCCCTCCACGGATGACCGTGTGTATGTGGATGGAGGCGTGTACCTCAAGGATAAGCTGACCGTGCCTTTTGAGTATGACGCCTACGGCAACCTGCGCTTTATCTCCTCTCCCGCGCTCAAGGGCGACAGCCTGTTTTTCCACATGGGCAACTTTTTTGAGTTCATGCTCAAGCCTTACAAGTACATCAACCTTCAGACGCAGAACGCTGCGCTGGTGCTGTACCCCGAAGCATGGATCAAAATGTGGGAAGTATACTCCGAGCCTTTCATCGCTGCGCTGGGCGCCGAGGGCAGCCGCACGGCGGATTACGATACGCTGTACGAACTGTGCGACACGCTCAACCTCATCGCGCTGGAGGATGAAGGCAACCGCGTTTACTTCTTCGCCACCAGCCTGATGACCGACCTTGGCATGACGTGGACCGCGCTTGAAAAGCTGGGCTGCTGGGAAAACCTGCTCGATTACCTTGATCCCGACAAGCAGGGTCTGGTCATCACGCAGACCGAAACGGCCGAAACGTGGGTGATCGGCACGACCACCGTCTTTGAAAAGACGGTCAGCGATGACGGGACCGCGTTCCGCATCGAGCTGCCCGACCCCGACGGCTATGTGTTCAGCATTGACGTGCGCAAGACTGCCGAAGAGATCACCGCCGAATTGCTCATCCTGCTTGAGGGCGAGGAGTATTACCGCCTGAACGCGGGCGTTGAGGGCCTGCCCGCTGAGGATGACCTCACTGCTGAAGGCACCCTGTGGGCGGATATCACCGGTGATGCACTCTATCAGGACATCGCTCCCATCCGCATGCAGTTTGCGTATGAGCGCACCGCGCAGAGCAAACCCTATGACCTGAAGGTGGATATCGATTTCCTGCATCCCGAGACTGAAATGCCTCATCTGGGTCTCAGCTACACCGCCTCCGTGGACGAAGTACCTGCGACCGAGCTTGTGCAGAAGGAATACGATGACGAAACGTTTGCCGATTTCTTCAGCCTCAACGAGATGCTTTTGAGCGAGCACATCGACCGCTTCAAGCACACGGTGGTGCTGGCTGCCGCGCCCTTTGCGCTGGAAGTGCCCGCGGGCGTGATCAGCGACGTGATCGCCTTTATGGAGTATAACGGTCTGCTGGGTCTGTTCGGCATCGAATAATCAATAGATGGAGTCGATCAAATGGCAAAGTTTGCCCTGTTCGTGGATCTTGAAAACTGCGGCGCGAAAGTGGATACCCTGCTCTCCGTGCTGGAAAAAGTAAAGATCCGCGGCGATATCCTGCTGGGCAAGGTGTACGGCTACACCGACAAGTACTCCGATTTGAAGGAAGTGCTGCTCAGCAACACCTTTACCGTTGTGCCCAGCCTGCGCTACGGCATCAGCCAGAAGAACAATGCCGATATCCTGCTGGTCATCGATGCGCTGGAAGTAGCCTATACCAACCCGCTCATCGACAGCTTCTGCATCGTATCCGGCGACAGCGACTATACGCCGCTGGTAGGCAGGCTCAAGAGCATGGGCAAGTTTGTGCTGGGCATCAGCCGTTCCGAGGCTGCCAGCAACATCTTCATCAATGCCTGCAACGAGTTCCAGTTCCTTGAAAATGTGGGCGCGCGTACCCGCAAGCCTGCCGAGAAGAAGAAAGCCGCAGCGGATAAGGAGCCTCTGGATGAGCAGGAGCTCAACAAGATCCTTGTTGGCATTTTGGAGGAGCAGACCGAGCGCGACGAATTGTACGCCAGCGAGCTCAAGGGCATCCTGCTTCGTCTGCGTCCCGATTTTAACGAAAAGGCTTTCGGCTGCGCCACCTTCGGCAAGCTGCTGGATAAGCTGAGCCGCAAATTCGGCGCGCTGCGCATCCGCCTGGATAACTTTAACGTGATGGTCTCCGTTGCCGCCACGGTCAAGGAGACGGAAGCCGCCGCGCAGCTCACGCGCGATAACTGGCGTACGCTGGTGGGCGAGCAGCTGGCACGCTACAAGGAGGACGGATTTGAGCGCATCAATCCTTCCATCCTCAAGGCGGATATTCAGGCCAGCTATCCCAATTTCAGCGAAAAGGCGCTGGGCTTCAAGCGCTTCAGCGACCTGCTCAAGGCCATGGAAAAAGACCGCCTGATCACCGTTGAAATGGACGAGCAGAAAAACATGCTCATTAAGGTTTCGTAAACGGGGGAGAGCAGGGGCTCCGCCCCTGCACCCCGCCAAAGGGCAATGCCCTTTGGAAACCCATTACCGGCGCCGCTTTGCGGCCCCGGAGGGAAAAGCCGATCGTAC
>JAZKYW010000365.1:0-5980 GCA_045612325.1 Candidatus Limiplasma sp.
CGGGGTTGCGGTCAATGACCTGTTCCTGACTGATGCTGGCCCACTGATCGATGTCTTCAAAAGCATTCTTCATGCCGCAGAGCTGCGCCAGTTCATGCAGGAAGGTCTTGGCGCCGCCGGTATACAGGCCATATTCCAGAGGCATGACCTCGAAATAGATGGTCTTTTCGGTCGCTTCGCACAAACCGGCGATGTAAGCAAAAGCGTGCTGCATGTAGGCGATGATTTCTTCGCCTTCGGCCTGCTTTCCGGTCAGGGTGGCGAGCATGCGGATGGCGGTGTATACGCCTTCGATATCGGTGTTCTTGCTGACGACGACCTGAACACCGTTTTCTTCCAGCAGTTTGAACTGCTCATCGGTCTGATTCATGTCGCTAACGACAACGACCTGAGGCTCAAGTGCCAGAATTTCTTCGACGTTAAGGTTCTTGCCGGTTGCCAGCGCGGGCAGTTCCGTGATGGTTTCCGGATAGTCACAGTACTTGCCACGTCCAACCAGCAGGTCTTCGCAGCCGAGGGCGCACAGGATTTCACAGTCGGACGGAGAAAGGGCGACGATGCGGGTGACGGCTTCGGTCAGGACGATCTCGCGGTCGTACATGTCGACGACGGTGATCGAGGTATCCTCTGCCATGGAGACGGTGGTCATGCCAAACATCAGCAGCATGACAAGGAACAGGGAAACGAGCTTCTTGGACATAAGAGTCCCTCCTCAGATAAGATCAAATGAATTAGCTGGAGGGACACTGTTTTTGTATAAAAAACAGTGTCCCTCCCTGAGGAACACTAATTAAACCGTCGGTCTTTGTACGGTGCTATTCAACAGAGTACACTAATCTTCAAGAGATATGGATATACTCCACCCTTAGTACAACGAAAAAGGCTGTCAGCCCAATAGCATGCCCACCCCCAGGGGAATGTTTTTCACGGTGTAAACAAGTCTCCCGGCTTAGCTTCATCCTATTTGCGCACCTTCCCGCTTTCGCAGTGGCTTCATATGGTACAAGACCAATACGCTTTCGTCAGCTTCACGGTTACTGGGATAGCCCGGAAATTTCATCCGATTCCTATGATAGTCATATGTTCATATAACTACCGCGCATCGCTGCGCAGATACACCAGCTATTCATTTGTCGATGAATATTATAACTCCTGCTATAGGCCGCGTCAATCATTCTTTTACCCAAAAGTGAAAAGTTGCTAATTCGTTGCTTTTTCAAATGTAGCCAACATGGTGCAACCGTACTCTGCCTGGGACGCACAATGACGGGTACGAGGCCGCTGTTATCCTTGATGCTCTGGGCGGTATTTCCCATATGAACATCATCGATCTCATGGAACGGGTGCTCCTCGCCCTCTGAGAGGGGCCGTGTTGTGTCTGGGTATTCATTTTGATTTCCTCCTTTTCTATACTTCACCTGCTGTTTTCAAAGCACCTGATGATGCTCTGAAATCGACGCGCGTTATGATGCAAAAAAGGACATCTCACTCTTGTCAGAGGGGATGTCCTTCAGGGAGCCGGGAGCCGTTTTTCTCCCCTGTTTATTTGTCGTCCATTTTACACCCCCTGTATATCAGTGACTTTTTCAGACTTGTTTTCTCGGTTTGGAAAAGGATGAAAACCCGCCTGACAACCGCAAAACCTTGATCTTCAAGGTTTTCCCGGTTTTGTCCTTAATATACCATAAGGGCACACCTATGCTGTGCTGTCCCTGCAGAATGGCGACGATATCAAAACTGTCCAGCATAATGTTGGTCACGCAACGGCTTCCTTTACGCTCGACATCTACGGTCATGTCTCTCAGCGCATGCAGCAGGAGAGCGCCGACCGCATGCAAAGCTACTTCGGAAACCTTTCAAAACAGTCAAAAACCGTAAGTGGTCAGATAAATGTTCTTTTGCGTTCTGCAATAGAAAAACGTCCTGAAAACGCAATGTTTTCAGGACGTTTGGATGGCGGAGCGGGTGGGATTCGAACCCACGTGTCGTTTCCGACAAACTGATTTCGAGTCAGCCCCGTTATGACCGCTTCGATACCGCTCCACAAATGGACAAGACGCATTATACCATGCTGCTGTGGAAATGGCAAGTGCAAAACTCATACGGCAAACCGCCGTCCGTGCACTGGGCGGCGGTTTGCAATGTTATGGCGCGGGGATCTCTGAGAACATATCGATCTGCTCAAACAGCTGACCGTTGGCTGCGCGCATCTTCTGCCTGGCGGCAGGGCGTGCGGTCGCCTCGCGCTCGGGCTTGATGTACAGATCCGAAAGGGCAAAGCCCTGCGCGGCGGAGCGCATGGCAAACCCGCTTTCGATGCATTTTTCGCGGTGCAGGTCGGCGGGGAAGAATGCCGGCACACCGTTGGTGTTGACGCCTTCGCGGCACTGCGCCTGACGGGTGAGGTAGGCGATGTCCTCGTCATAGCCGCTGGCGGGGCAGTCGTCAAAGGGCGGATAGGTGATCAGCGCGCTCAGACGGGATACCTTGGCGTCCAGAATGTCGCGCGAACGTTCGTAGGTAAGGGAGCCGGGCTCGAGGCGGGCAAGCGTGGTCTCGCGGCGGTACATGGCGTCAATGAGACGGCCCTTGTGCTCCTGCCATTCGGCAAGGGCGCGCATGCGCAGAAACTCGGGCTCATCCACCTGCATGTTGATGCAGCTGAGGCTGCATGCCTCCTCCTTGAGCGCGCCGCTCTCCAGCAGCGCAGGCGTATCCTGCAGCCAGATGATGCGGTTGGGGTTGCCCTCGGGGTCAAGACCCGGGCCATAGGCGGGATTGTTGATGGTCTGCGCCGCCATGGGGTGAAGATCGGGGCTGCATACATTGACCACGCGGATGCGGTTGGGGTAGCAGCCGCCGCGCTCACGCGGATGCGCGATGGGCGCGATTTGGAACAGATGACAGAGGGCGCGTACATCCAGCGTGCGGCGTGCCTTGTCGATGCAGGGAGCGGCGTCCGTCCACAGCATCCACAGATCGCTGATGAAGGGATTGCCTGCGTAGTACAGCTGGATCAGCCTTGTGCGCTGCCGCGGGAAGGCGATGGGCTCAAAGGTATCGCAGGCATAGCGGTAGGGCTGATACTGCGGCACGCAGCCGCTGTCTGCCGTGCGGGCGGTTTCTGCGTTTTCCAGAAGGAAGATATCATCCATCGCACGCAGCAGGTCGATCTGGCGGATGCGCAGCGCAGAAAGGTTCATCTCATGCAGATAGTCCGCTTCCAGCTGTTCATGGTCGCAGGCAACGCCTGTGGACGCACGCTCGCGCAGAAAATCGGCAAAGCTGCGCGCACGTTCGGTAATGCCCGCTTCGCGCTCAAAGCGTGTAAGCACGCCCGCACCGCGGGGGAAGATGCTTTCGGGTACGGCAACGGCCTGATGTCCGCCGCCGATCATGTGCAGCGTCAGCCTGTCGCCCATAAAGCTTTTGTACTGGGGAAACAGTTCCGCCCAGGCTTCATCCACCGTGAGAACGCCGCCGGTGAAACGCCCGTCCGCTTCAAAACAGCGCAGGCGGTTATTGCCGCGGTACAGGTCGGGCAGCTCCTGCGAGAGCACGCGGTGGTAATCCGCCGCGCGCATGGAAAAGCCCGCGGGGGATGCGTAGGGTGCAGCGCCCACATAGGGCATATTCACGATCAGCTCCATGGGGAAAACAGGCAGGAGATCGCGGAATCGTTCGGGCAGGTTTTCAGCTGAAAAAGCGCGTGCCGCGCTTGCGAGCAGGGCGTTTGCGTCCAGTCCGGCATAGCTGATCACGCCTGTTGTGCGGTTGCCCGGTCTCATGGGCATCGCCCTCCTTCCTGCAGGTTTCAGATTTCGTAAACAAAGCGAAGCTTGGGGAGCAGACGGTCTGCGCCCAGCTTCAGATACAGCGGCTCGGCATCCTGCATGGGGCGCAGGATGAACGCCTGACCGTCCTCGGCGCGCAGCATAAGCAGCAGCGGCTCGCCGTCATCACAGGTGGCAGCCATGCTGTAGGCAAGCGGCAGCTCGGGATGCTCGCTGTGATAGAGGAGCGATTCCTCGCACATGCGGGACGGGGGATAGGAGAGGGTGTTTCGGCATGCTTCAAAGGTGCGTCCGTACAGGAAGCTCAGGGGGCTTCCGACGGAGGCCACGGGCAGGCGGAAACGAATCTCCAGAAACTGACACATGGACAGGTAATCGATAATGCTTTGATGAAAATGCTCCGCGGCTTTGCCCAGCGGGGGTCGGTTGTTCTCCCACGGCATGGGCTGCCAGAAAGCGCAGCCGGGACGGGTGCAGCCCGGCATGAGCAGCGATTCATCCGCAGGGGTGCGCAGCCATGTGACGGGGCGGCGGCCTGTTTCGCGGATGGCGTTTTGCTGGTAGCGTACCAGATAATCGCGCAGGATGGGGGAGAGGGTCGATGCCATGACGTTTTCCTCCTTAGTGCGCCGTGTAAATGATTCGTGCTTCGGTGCGGCCGGTATAGGGGTCGGTGGAGATATGCATCTCGCCGAAGGGACAGGTGATGTGTACGGGGGTCAGCGTATCGGGGAAGGGGTCCTGCACACACAGACGGGCAAAAAGAAACTCGCGCTGACGCTCAGCCTTTCGCATGGGACGGTGCGCCACCGAAGAAATGGTGAGCGTGATGCTTTGCACCGCGCCGCCCTGCACCGCGCATACGGGGATGAGCACACCGCCGCCTGCCGTGTGAGGGGTCAGGCGCACAACGCCGTCCATCGCGCCGTCAAGCGCTTCTGCCAGCTCGCCCATGGCAAGCCCTGCGCCCAGACGAAAACCGTCCGTAAACGTCAGTTCGCCCGTTTCCATATTCAGAAAAGCCATTTGAAAGCTCCTATCCGCACAGTGTTCAGGTTTGCAAAAGGCAAGACCTTCCTATCTTTTAGTCTATCATTGACTGTTTTTGATGTCAATCATCGATTGACAGGCATGGTATACTATCTGTAGCTTTTCGATGAATACGAAGGAGGTTTTCCTTTTGCAGTTTTGTGATCTGACCCCGTACGCCATTCCCGGTTTTACCCTGCGCTGCCTTGACGAAGGCGACAGACAGCGCATGATGGACATCCGCGATGCCGTGATGGCTGTTTTGCCCGACCCCCGCTGGTACTTCAGCATGGAGGATGAGGAGATTGACGAGTGGCTCGGCGAGCACGGCGTGGTGGGCTATCTGGACGGTGACGTTCTGGCGGGCTTTGCTGCCATCACCCCTGAATATCTGCGCAAGGACCATTCCTACGCGCGCGTTTTGGGCGATGCCCCTGCCGATACCTTTGACTTTCACGATGTGATGGTGCACCCCGCCTACCGCGGTCACCGCATGCATCAGCAGTTTCTGAGCATTTTCACCAAGTCGGTCAAGGCGCTGGGCGGCAAGGCGGTCTACGCTACCGTTGACCCCGAAAACAGTGCCTCCTGGTACAATTTTGAAAAGGAAGGCTACAAGTGCGTGGTCACTCAGCCCGCCTATGACGGACGTGACCGCCGTTACTACAAACTGACCATAGCAGAATAAGAAACGTATGATATCCCTGACTGCGCGCGGCGCGGACGGGGGGTGCAGGGGGAAGGCAGAGCCTTCCCCCTGCCTTCGTTTTCCCTTGACGTACGCCCTACATCCGTAGTAAAATAAGGTGTTGTACTATGTCATGAACCCGATTTAGAGGAAGCGAGGAAACCTCCCCTATGAGCGATACCACCCTGAGCGCACAGGCGCTGGAACAAATCGAAAAGCGCCGCACGTTTGCCATTATCAGCCACCCCGACGCCGGTAAGACCACCATGACCGAAAAGCTGCTGCTCTACGGCGGCGCCATCCGTCAGGCAGGCAGCGTCAAGGCCCGCAAGGCCGAGCGCCACGCCACCTCCGACTGGATGGAGATCGAAAAGCAGCGCGGCATTTCCGTTACGTCCTCTGCCATGCAGTTTGAATATGACGGCTGCCGCATCAACATTCTGGATACCCCCGGTCACCAGGACTTCTC
>JAZKYW010000366.1:0-1584 GCA_045612325.1 Candidatus Limiplasma sp.
CCACCAAGGTCATCGTAAAAACTCCTCACGAAGCCGTTGGCATCCCCACCATGGAAGCCAATGCCGAGGGCCTGCGCTGCACCAAGCAGGTGGTCAACATGCTGCGTGACCAAACCTATCAGGGCAAGGAGCTGGAGGAAGAAAAGGAGATCATCCGCCTCGAGACCCGCGCCATCGTGGACAAGTGCTTTGAGCTGGGCAACGGCGACATTGCTGTAGGCGTATGCCGCGGTGTGGAAGCGGGCGCGCTGGACGTTCCCTTCGCCCCCTGCCGTTTCAATGCCGGCCTCATGCTGCCCGCCCGTGACAACAACGGCGCAGTGCGCATCCTCAACTTCGGCAACCTGCCCTTCAGCAAGGAGCTCAAGGATTTCCACATTGCCAAGATCGAAGAACGCGCCAACTTTGAAAAGCGCAAGGCTTCCTTCCAGATGGTCATCGACGACGTATACGCCATCGGCAAGGGTTACCTCGTAGGCCGTCCCCGCTAATCCAGCTGTAACCGGAGGAGAAAAAACATGAAAATCATCGATGTTGTATGTTCCAAGGGCCGTACCGGTTTCTATTTTGACGACCAGCGCGCCATCAAGGCAGGCGCAGGCCATGACGGTGTGTTCTACACCGGCGCTCCCGTGACCGAGGGCTTCACTTCCGTGCGTCAGGCGGGCGAATCCATCTCCGTCATGCTCATCCTTGAAGACGGTCAGATCGCTTACGGCGACTGCGCGGCTGTACAGTACAGCGGCGCGGGCGGACGCGATCCCCTGTTCCTCGCCAAGGAATTCATCCCCCTCATCGACAAATACATCAAGCCCGAGCTGGTAGGCAAGGAAGCCGATAACTTCCGCGCGCTGGCTGAAATGATGGAAGCCATCCAGATCGAAGGCAAGCGCCTGCACACCGCCATCCGCTACGGCGTGTCTCAGGCTCTGCTGGACGCTGTTGCCAAAGCCACGAACCGCCTGATGTGCGAAGTTGTTGCCGATGAGTACGGCTGCACCGTATCCGAAACGCCCATCCCGATCTTCACCCAGAGCGGTGACGACCGTTACAACAACTCCGACAAGATGATCATCAAGGGCGCTCAGGTGCTGCCCCACGCGCTGATCAACAACGTGAAGGAAAAGCTGGGCGAAAAGGGTGAAAAGCTGGCTGAGTACGTGGCGTGGCTGCGCGACCGCATCCTCGAGCACCGCTCCAGCGAGGATTACGCCCCCGTACTGCACATCGACTGCTACGGCACCATCGGCGCCGTATTCGGCAACTACAACTACGCCGCCATGGCAGATTACATCGAAGAGCTGGGCAAGATCGCCAAGCCCTTCCACCTGCGCATCGAAGGCCCCATGGACTGCGACAGCACCCGTGAAGCCCAGATCGAAGCCCTCGCAGGTCTCACCGGCGCGCTGGACGAGCGCGGCTGCGATGTGGAGCTGGTAGCTGACGAATGGTGCAACACCCTGGAAGATATCAAACTGTTTGCCGACGCCAAGGCCGGCCACATGGTGCAGATCAAGACCCCGGACCTGGGCGGCGTGAACAACACCATTGAAGCCGTGCTCTACTGCAAGGAAAAGGGCATCG
>JAZKYW010000367.1:0-4190 GCA_045612325.1 Candidatus Limiplasma sp.
GGCTGCTTCCGCGGCCGATCCGGATCACGCTGATGGTTCCGTTGAGGTAATCTGCCACGATGGCGCTTACGCTGTTCTCGGTGATGGTCCCGGGTGTGCATGTCTCGCCGCTCCGGACGATGCTGCTGTCGCACTGCACCAAAATGACCGGGATTCCGCCGTCAGAAACGTGGTCTGCATCCTTGTGGGTGTGTCCGCCGATGCAGAATTCCACCCTTCCGCCGCAGTCTGCAAAGTCGCCTGTGCGGTCGTTGTAGGCGTCGAACATATTCAGGCAGATCTTCGCGCCACCGGAAAATCCCGCGTCGTTGTAGCTGCTGTCGTAGATCCTCCAGATGTGGGCGATGGCTACGATGTGCCAGCCGTCAGGCGTGGACAGCAGAGTCTCCTTCAGCCAGGTTTCCTGCTCCGGATCGTTGAGGATGTTGCCGTCCTTGGTGGCCGTGTCGAGGAATACGTACCGGGTGCGCTCTGTCTGCTCATCGATGTAGTAGTACAGCGCCTGCCCGCGTACGACTTCCGGGGTTTCCTCAGCCGCCAGCAGGAAGCTGTAGATGTACGGATCGTCCCAGCGGTTGTCCACGTCGTTGCCATCGTCATGATTGCCTGGTACGCTGTGGTGCACAAGGCCTCTGACGGCCGCGCGCCATGCCCACAGGTACGCCATGGACACATGATCGTCGCCCTCCGCCGCAACCACATCGCCTCCAAAGAAAACCTTGTTGATGGGTGTGTACCGGGTGAGCCAGTGCAGGATCGCCGGAGACGAACCGTAATTGTAGCTCCAGTGGGCATCCGAATAGAACAGGAATGCGCTCTTGCTCCAACCGGCCTGTCCCATTGCGCTCCGGATATCCACGGCCCTCGCCTCCAGATGGGGCTGCCAGTAGCTGGGCACGGATACTTCCGCACCTCCACCGGTCCCTCCGCCTGCCGCGTTCTCTGCGCGACGTGCAGCTTCTTCTGCCCGGTCCCTCGCGTCAAGCACCTGCTGTACCCAGCTGCTCGCTGGGTCTCCGGCCTCGATACCCTCAAATTCCGGGATACTCCCGGCGATGATCGTCTGCACCACGCGGCTCTTGTACTCGCTGCGCGTCTCCATGTCGATTGCGGAGATGTACGCAAGACCACGCCCGCTGACCTCCACTTCCGACCGCTGCACGGTCCAGCACAAAATTCCGTCCGTCACCTTTGTGACCGGCAGATACGGATACTTGTCAGGCCGCAGGATATGCACCACGATCTCCGCATTCGGCCACTTCTGCAGCCACTCGCTCACGTCGATCTCGATGGTGCGTGTTCCGCTTTCGCCTACATAGCCCAGCAGCAGGCTCGTCAGCAGACCAATTCTCAAGCCCATCAGGCTCGCCTCCTTTCGTTTCGCCGTGAATATAGCACAAAAAGAAAGGTGCGGAGAGTCGCAGCACTCCGCACCGTAGGGATTATTCGTTTTCTTCAAGCCAATTCTGGGGGTACTTCACGTTGTTATCGTCGTCTTTGTAGGGGGCGTGCCTTCGGAGAAACTCAGTTGCTTGGGCAGGGGAGATCTTGCCGCTTTTTACAAGTTTTTTCAAAATCGTTCGAGTTTGGGTCTGCAATTGCTTTTCGGTGTATCCGTTGTTTTCAAGCTCAGACCACGCTGATTGGATTTGGCTGCTATCGCCGCTAACGAAAGCATTCTCCAACGTGTTGTAAACAGAGTAGTCATCCGTTCCTTCTACCCATTTGTCAACATATTGGAACGCGGTTTGTTTCTTCTTTTCAGCAGTTTCACCGGAGACCAATCCGTGAGCTAGCAGGAACGCGACACCATCCTCCTTCGAAATGCCGCCTCGGAGGAACTCTTTCTTATAGGCGTTTCGCACTCCGGATACAAAGGTTTCTTCCGAAACTCCCTTAGTGGACAGCATGTAGTCCTTGAGGTCATACTGCTCCTGCTTGTCACCGTCCTTCAGAGCCGCCAAATAACGGTCGTAGTAGGATGTGTTGCTGGTTTCACGCCAGGGGAGTATTTCATCAAGAATGCCGTACCAAACTCTGGAAGAAGGGGCATTTTCGGTTTCGACATGCAACATATTCCAAACACGTCGCGCATCGCCCATCCAGTTCTTGACAGGGATGCCAGTAGCGGCAGCAAACATGCCCCCTACGAAGTTCTCGTAGTCGCGGTAGCTCAGGGCCTCATCGGGGCTGAACATTTTGTCGAAGAACCTCATGCCGTCTTCCGCCAAATCAAGCACATAACTCAAGTCAGTGCGCTCCACATCGTAGCCCTGAATCTTGTTCCAAATATCGGAAAGGTAAGGGATGGATGCCAACGGATTTAGGTTGTCCACGAGGCGACCAGCAAAGGCAACTACGTACCTTTCTTCCAGTGTCCGATCGTCGTCGTCCTTATTAAATGCGCCCACAAGGGCATACGCTGCAGCGCCAAGCGCGGCATTCAGCAGAAGGCTGGAGACCACTCGACCAATCTGCTTTACATCCTTGCTGGCGAAAGCACGATAGGCAAGGTTCATGTTCAGTGTGGATTCTGCCATGAATGATGTCGCCATCTTTGCCAGTGCGTTTTTGCTACGCATGTTTTGGCTCTTGGACAGGATCGAGTCGTAGACCTGTGTGTGGTTTACAATGTCATTAAACCTGCGACCAACAACCCGGAGGAACTCGTCGCTGTTGCGATCCATTCCGGGGTTCCGATGTGCTTGTTCATTCTCGACCGCATTCCAGATAGAGATCCAAGTTACCTTGTCCATCCAGCCAGGAAGTCCGGTCAGGAAGTCGACCCATTCATCCTTAGCGGCTGAGAACCCCTTTTGGTCAAGCAAGAACTTGGCGCGTTTGAACACGTTGTAGTCCCCAAGGTCACCGCGCTCAATCCAGTTTTTTGCTCCCTGTCCCAAGCCAACGTTGAACCCGCCCATGTCCTTAAGGACCGCTGTGCCGCTGTACTTCATCATGCGTTCCCAAGTAACCTTCGGGCGCTCTAAACGGAGGTTTGCAAACCAGCGGGGGTTGATGTAGGCAAACGCTCGTGTGATTGCGGTAGGCTGCTGTAAAGCAACAGACAATTTGCCTACGACTGCGTTCTTCTTGAAGAGCCGGATTCCGGCATCCCATGCGCCTCGATTATCCGTCTGTGGCCCACCGTTCAGATCTTTGAGAAGGTCATCAACATACTTAGAAGAAGGAGAACCATGCTTGCGGCTAAACAGGCTGCGAATTGTAACCATGTCGCCGCTATCGTCAACCTTGCGATTGAGGACGCGGTTCATGTTTTCGATAGGGACAACCAAGCCAGAGTAAGTCGCCATTTGGTTGATATGGTCCGCGATCGTGCTCGTGAATTCACCCATGACCAGTGGCGTATTGGCCCCCTTCTTGATGCTGTGACTGAAGCTTATATGCTTCACGCGGGCATCGCTTGTGGTAGAAGTAGAACCAGCAGCGCTGTTCTTGTAAAGCTGATCACCGTCGACCTTGAAGGGGAAATAGTAGCTTTCCTTGTACTTTTTGATGCCGAAGAGCTGCATGCTGGCTTCGTTGCCCCATTCGGCGCACTCGGTGGACAAGAACTCAACACACTCGTCAATGAAGGCAGTCTGCTCTTTCGTCAGCATTTCTGCGATGGCCTTGACATCCTCCTGCACGATTTTGTGGTGCTGTTGATGACCCTTAGCTTTAAACAGGCCCTTGGTAGGAACTGAACTTTCTTCGTAGACGAAACCACCTTCATCCAAGTGGTGCGTATCCATCAGGGGGTTGGAAGCCTCTCGCTTGGCAGTGGCGTAGATCCACATCATGTTCTCACGCTTCAAGCGAATGACGTGGCCCTGCTTAGTCTTAAACTCAACCGTCTTGTTCATGTCGCCCCAGGTGTGGTATCCATGGCGGCTCATGGCGTTTTTGAGGAAAGTTTGACCATTAAGAAGACGTTCAGAATATGCTTGCACACCATTCTGGAGGTCATCATACAGCCGCATCATGCCCTTGTTGTTTAGACCTTCAAAGAAGAACTGAGGCATCATGTTGCCACGGATGATCAGGTTGTCCGCAAAGTTTGCAACCTTGCCAAGCGCACCAGCCAGTTCGCGGCGGTCTTCTTTAGCCAACAGAGCATCTCCGATATCCTCAACCAAGCCGGACACGGAAGCATCTTTGCCTTCCATGAACATAGTGTCTGCACCGGT
>JAZKYW010000368.1:0-3001 GCA_045612325.1 Candidatus Limiplasma sp.
CATGCGCGTGAGCGGCCACCCCTCCCCTGTAGATTCCGATACGCTGGGCTTTCGTTTGGGGCCGCGTCTCAACGCCGCAGGCCGTCTGGACGATGCCGGCAAGGGCGTTCGCCTCATGATGACCGATGACCCTGCCGAAGCCGACCGTCTGGCTGAAGAGCTGGACATTCTGAACACCGAGCGCAAAGCTGCCGAGCAAGCTTTGGTCAAAACCGCGCAGGCCGCCGCAGCGGAGCATGATTTCATCCGCAAACGCGCTTTGATCGTCAGCGGCAAGGATTGGCATGCCGGCGTCATCGGCTTGGCGGCGGGCAGGCTCTGCACACAGTACTACTGCCCCACCTGCGTGCTCAGCGAGCACGATGGCATGCTTCACGGAAGCCTTCGCAGCATCCCGGGCGTGCACATCCACGAATGTCTCAAAAAATGCGATGACCTGCTGCTGCGCTACGGCGGTCACGAGCAGGCCGCAGGCGTAACGCTTGCCGCTGAAAATTACGAAGCCTTCTGCGAGCGGCTGCAATCCGCCGTCAGCGAAGCGGATGAAAGCTGTTTCATCCCTGCGCAGGAATATGACGCCGAAGTGCGCCTTGCCGATTGCACCAGAGAACTGTTGGATGAAATCAGCCTCATCGCACCCTTTGGCTGCGGCAATCCCGCTCCGCTGTTTATGGCACGCGACCTGTTCCCCGAAGAACGCCGCGCTGTTGGCTCGGACGGTGCGCACCTCAAGCTTACCTTCCGTCAGGAGCAGCGTCTGCTGGGCGGCATCGCCTTTGGCATGGGCGGCATGGCGTCCGACATGCCCGATGCGGTGGACGCCGTTTTCAGCCTGAGCCTCAACACCTTCCGCGGCGCCACCAGCCTGCAGATGGATGTAAAAGCCATCCGCCCCGTGCAGCGCGCCCGCATGGAAACGCTCACCCGCCCCGACCCCGCTGCCGAGCAGGCTGCCGTGCTCAACGCACTTTTGGATGCATTTGCACAGCCGGCAGGAAAAACCGACGCCGATGCAGAATTGATAAAGAATGCCGACATGCAGGAGCTGAAAACAGCACTTCTGTCGCATGAACGCGGACATCTGCTCATCTCCCGCACCGCTTCTTCCGCGCTGCAGGCGCTTGAGATTTGCGAGATGGATGTTTGCCGCCACACGCCCGATGACCCGCGCGGCTTTGCAACGCTTCTGACCGCGCCGCTGCTTTCCATGGCAAGCGGTCACTGGACGCATGTATGGCTGTTGGATGGCGAACTGCTCCCGCAGGAGGCCGAGCGCTGGCTGCACCGCCTGCCGGACGCTACGGTCCACATCCTGCCGCGCACCCACGCGCTGTGTGATACCGCCGCAGCCATCGACGCAGGCGACCCTGCCTACCGTCAGCTTTACAAAGCGCTGCGCACGGGCGTTCACCGTACGCTGCATGCGCTTGCCGAAAGCGCCGCCCTGACCGATGTGCAGGCACGCGCCGGCATGCAGGCTTTCCGTCAGCTCGGTTTGATCGAGCTGAGCGAATCGCCGTTCCGTTACACCCTGTGCACCGCACAGAAATGCTCGCTGGGCGACAGCCCCGTGCTTTCCGCGCTGCGCAGGCTCAACTAAGCTTATTCATTGAAAGAGGTGATGCGTATGACCAAACCTGCCGCACATCATACGGTTTTTCCTGTACAGGCGGGAGAGGGAATCTGGCGCAGCCCTGCCATCACCCGCTCGCTCTAATTGATTTTGATATCCTTTGAAGGAGGACTTCCCCCATGGGATCCAACGCCCCCCAGCAGAAAAAAGTCGTCTTTTCCGGCATTCAGCCGTCCGGCACCCTGACCATCGGCAACTATATCGGCGCACTGCGCAACTTCAACCGTTTCCCCGAGGATGAATACCAGTGCCTCTACAGCGTGGTGGATATGCACGCCATCACTGTACGTCAGGATGCCGCTGCCCTGCGCAAGCGCTGCCTTGACCTGGCTGCCATCTACATTGCCTCCGGCCTCGACCCCAAGAAGAACGTCATCTACTGCCAGAGCCATGTTTCCGGCCATGCCGAACTGGCTTGGATCCTCAACTGCTTCACCTACATGGGCGAATTGAACCGCATGACCCAGTTCAAGGACAAGAGCGCCAAGCATGCCGACAACATCAACGCCGGTCTCTTCACCTACCCCGTGCTGATGGCTGCCGACATCCTGCTCTTTGGCACCTCCGTTGTGCCTATCGGCGCTGACCAGAAGCAGCACCTGGAGCTGGCCCGCGACATCGCCCAGCGCTTCAACGGCGTATACGGCGATGTGTTCACCGTGCCCGAAGGCGTATTCGGCAAGGTCGGCACCCGCGTCATGAGCCTGCAGGATCCCACCCGCAAGATGAGCAAATCCGATGCGGAAGATACCTACATCGCCCTGCTTGATCCGCCCGATGTGATCCGCCGCAAGATCAAGCGTGCCGTCACTGACAGCGAGGCCGACATCCGTTTTGATCCCGCCAACAAGCCCGGCGTGAGCAACCTGCTCTCCATTATCGCCGCTTTGACCGATACCACCGTTGAGCAGGCTGCCGCCGAGCTCACCGGTCAGGGCTACGGCAAGCTCAAGGAGCGCGTTGCCGACGTTGTCATCTCCACCCTCGAGCCTCTGCAGGCCGAGCACAAGCGTCTGATGGCCGACAAGACCTATCTGCAGGGCGTACTGGACGAAAACGCCGAGATCGCCAACCGCATGGCTACCCGCATGCTGCGCAAGGTACAGCGCAAGGTGGGCTTCGCCGACCGCGGCCGCAAGTAAGCATAAGACGCAGAGAAATTTTCTCTGCGTCTTTTCATTTTTTACGGGTGGTATCGGAGGGTATCCCTCCGATTGTATTCGTATCGCCCGGCTTCGCCGGGCGGGCGGGGAGATTACGTGCTCGCACGAAATCATTCCAAAACATACGGAGCAAAAAATCGCAGAATGCGAGTTTTTGCTCCGCTTAAAATGCAGGGAGGTTTCACCTCCCTGCACCCTCCGACTT
>JAZKYW010000369.1:0-10114 GCA_045612325.1 Candidatus Limiplasma sp.
CCACTGCTGTCAACGAGATGGAAAAGCGTTCGCTGATCTCCACCATGTTTGACGCAGGCATGCGCCGCACGCAACTTTTGAACCGTTCGCTGGCCGCCGCGCTGGGCGCAGGGCTGCCCATGGATGAAGCCTACGGCGCGATGATCGTTGATATCAGCGCCGGCGTTACGGATATTGCCGTGCTTTCCAACGGCAGAGTCATCGTAAGTGATTGCGCCAAGGTCGGCGGCGACCGTTTTGACGACGCCATCATCCGTCACCTGCGCCGCAAGCACAATCTGCTGGTTGGTGAACGAACCGCTGAAGCGCTCAAAATCGATATCGGCGCTGCCATCCCCCGTACGGAAGTGCTCCATAAGGATGTAACGGGACGCAATCTGATCACCGGCCTGCCCAAGACCATGCGTCTCACCTCCGATGATATCACCGAAGCGATCGATGAACCGCTCCAGCAGCTGATCGAAAGCATTCACGGTGTGCTGGAACACACTCCTGCCGAACTGGCAGCCGATATTTTCGAATTTGGCATCATCCTTTCCGGCGGCGGTGCAAGGCTCTTCGGTCTGTGCGAAGCCATTTCCGAAGCGCTGAAAGTTCCCTGCACCTGCGCGGAAGAACCTCAGGATAACGTAGTCAACGGCTGCGGCCGTGCGCTTGAAAACATGCGCGCACTCGGTCATTTCCTTGATGACGGTCGACGCCGCATGATTGGCCGATAAAACAAAATCAAACCCGCCTTCGCCATTGAGTGGCTGAAGGCGGGTTTTTATATTTATTGATTTTGTGACAGGTGGTTTTTCAAAAGCAGAATAGCCTCTTCATAACCTGCAAACCCTTTTCCCTTGATTTGAGCAATACAGGCAAGCGCGGCATAGCTGATATGCCTGAAAGGTTCGCGCTCATTGATATCACTCAGGTGAACTTCAACAGCAGGCAGACCGACAGCTTTCAGCGCATCCAGAATGGCTACGCTCGTATGCGTATAGGCAGCTGGATTTATCACGATGCCATCCGCCTTTTGATAAGCGCTTTGGATGATATCAACCAGTACCCCTTCGTGGTTGCTCTGGAAGCATTCCACCTCGATCTCCTCACGCTTGCATACATCCTCGATATAGGCAACAAGCGCAGCGTAGTCCTGCTTGCCGTAAATATCGGGCTCACGGATGCCGAGCATATTCAGATTAGGTCCGTTCAGCACAAAGAGCTTCATCAAATGCCTCCAAAATGTTATTTACACAAGCTTCAACGGTCATATTGTTTTCAAACAAAGCATCTCGGCAGGCTGCGTACATCGGTTCGCGCTGCTTCCACATTTGCTTAAGCACATCCATGCTTTGTGAAAGCGGACGTCCTTCCGTGGACAAACGTTCAATATCTCGCGTTATATGCGCAACATATCCGTTCATACGCAGATAAACGCGGTTTTGCGGGTCTTTAACAGCGCCGCCGCCCGTTACGAGTATTTGTCCGCCTTTCATGCCAAAACGCTGTACAAGAGCGCTTTCACGCTTTCGGAAGCCACTCTCCCCTTCCTTATCAAAAATCTCGGGGATGCTTATACCGGCTTCCTTCACAATTTCATCATCAATATCCACCAGCGGCATATTCAGCGTATCGGAAAGACATTTGCCGATGGTGCTTTTGCCGCATCCGGGCATACCGACCAACACAAGATTGGTCACGCTTCTGCGAAGTGCTCTTTCTGCCTGCACAACGCGCTCTTTTTCGACAGGCTTGCCCTGAAACATACTGCACGCAAGCACACCCTGATAAATGAGCATGCTCAAACCGCCTTCGCACGGGATGCCCAGTTCATCCGCCTGCATCATCAGCTGCGTTCTCAAAGGGTTGTATACGACATCCAGCACGCCTTTCAGCTCAGGAAAATCTCTCAGGTCCACAGCCTGCGCATGAGGATTGGGATACATACCCAGAGGCGTAGTATTGATGATGTACACTGCATCCCTGTGCTGATGAAGATTGCTGTAATTGTTTTCACCGTTTCGTGATACAACGACCGCCGTTCCCCCGTTTTCGCGCACAACGTCACATGCGGTAAGGCATGTGCCGCCGCTTCCAAGCACAAGGGTTTTGCTGCCGCGAAAATCGATGCCAGCTCTGCGCGCCATCTCCATCATGCCGTATGCGTCCGTGTTATCACCGTAAAGGGTTCCGTCCGCGCGGCGTACGATCGTGTTGACAGCGCCTATGCGCTTTGCGGTATCGCTGATCTCCGTAAGATACGGTAAGACCGTTTTCTTATAGGGAATGGTCACATTCATTCCGTCAAAACTGCCATTACGCATAAAATCGTCTACCGCTTCATACGGCATGGACCACAGCTCATAGCTGTAATCCGCAAGGAAGTAATGCAGTGTTTTGGAATGGCTGTGCCCCAGGCGTTCGCCGATCAAGCCAAACTGTTTCATGCTTTCAGCCTCAGATTTCAGAATAACTGCCCAGATAAGTAAAGGAATCCTGACCTACTTCCAGCTCACTCAGCAGCTGCAGTGCAGCATTGTCGTAGACGCTTGCCTCCAGATCAAAATAGAACATGAACTCAAAATCTGTACCGGCAATGGGTCTGCTTTCAATTTTTGTCAGGTTAAGACCAAGCGCGGCGCATTTGGCGATCATATGATACAGCGAACCGGGCTTATGCTGCACTCTGAGCATCACGCTCATCTTATTGGCGCCGGGGTAAATTTCCAGCTGCCTGGAAATGCAGATAAAACGGGTGATGTTATTATCGCTGTTGCTGATATCGCCTTTCAGCTCATTCAAACCGTACACCGCAGCGCATACGGGCGCGGAAATCGCCGCAATATCCCGGCGTTCGGAAGTACTGACCATTTTAGCGGCAGCTGCTGTGTTTTCACAAACAGTGACTTTGACATCCTTCAGCTGCTTCAAAAACTCACTGCACTGACCGATGGCCTGTTCGTGGCTGAAAATCTCACGGACGTCATTGAGTTCAACACCAGGCTTGGCAAGCAAACGATGATTGATTTTCAGTTTTGTAGCGCGTACGATGTGGAAACGATGCTTGCGCATCAGGTCATATACTTCCGTCACAGAGCCGTAGGAACTGTTTTCAACAGGCAGCACACCGTACTCGCACATTCCGCTTTCAACGGCCTGAAAAACGCCTTCAAAACGCTTGAAATAAACGATATTAGGCAAATCAAACAGCTTGTCGCATGCCTGCTGACTGTACGCCCCTTCCACGCCCTGACAGGCAACAAGCGCCTTTTTCGGAAACAGTTTGGGCGTACTTTCGACAACTGCCGTAATGCGCTTTTCTACATCCGAATCTTGCGTGATATAGTGCTGCTGATAGCTGCGGCTCAAATCAAACAGCGTGGTATAGAGCAGTGTGACATACATTGCCATACCTTCATCAACAGCAGCGGTCTGCTTATCCAGTACAGCACGCTCACGCGCGGGGTCAAACACAGGCAGTCCGTTTTCTTTTTTATATTTGCCAATTTCAAGGGCGACTTTCATTCTCGCATCAAAGCAGCGAACCAACTCAGCATCGATTTCGTTGATTTGCTTGCGAAGCTCCTGAATATCCATGTTGACCGCCTTTCTACAAACGCTGATTTGATTTATGCTATCAGGCAAGCGCAGCCTCAATCAAATTCGGCATATCCTCTACTGCAAGCTTGTGAAGTCTGCAATCTCCAATCGCGTGCGGTAATACAAAAGTGATGCTCTTGCCTGCGCGCTTTTTGTCCGAAAGTGCAACATCGCACAATTCCTGTGCCGTATATGACGCTTCCACAGGCAGATGATTGGCAGCAAGGGCCTCTTTCAGCTCATCAACCACGGAAGGCTCGCACAATTTCCTATCAATAGCAATCTTCGTGGCATAAACCATGCCGATTGCCACCGCATGTCCGTGCGATATTTCAAAACGGCTGCATTTTTCAACAGCATGCCCAAGCGTATGACCAAGATTAAGCAGCTGACGGCTGCCCGTATCCCGCTCGTCTTCCTCGACCAGCTTTGCTTTGGCTTTCACGCAGGTTTCTATTACGGGAATCATTTCCGCATGCCATTTGCCATCCTTCAGCAGGTCAAACAGTTGTTTGTCGTTCAAAACGCCGTATTTGATGATTTCCGCTACGCCGTCAGCAAGCTGCTCGGGCTTGAGCGTCCACAGCGCATCGGGGTCGCAAACAACGGCCATGGGCTGCTCAAAAGCGCCAACCAGATTTTTGCCTACAGGCAGATTCACAGCAGTCTTTCCGCCTACGCTGCTGTCTACCATTGCAAGCAGCGTCGTGGGAATCTGCAAAAACTTGACGCCGCGCAGATAAGTAGCAGCTGCAAAACCGGCCATATCCCCCACTACACCCCCGCCGAGAGCAATGATGACATCCATGCGGGTGATTTGGCTGCGTGCCAGAAAATCAAGCATTTCAGCCCATTTGAACAGATTCTTGTTCTCCTCGCCGTGAGGAATAGCAAAGCGACATACATCAAAGCCTGCCGTTTTCAGCGAATATGCCACTTGCTCACCGTAAAGTTCATCTACGATATCATCGGTGAGAATGGCCGCCTTGCATGTGTATCCCAGCGTATCATACAGAATATGGCCTGTCTCTTCCAGCAAACCGCGTCCGATGAATACATCGTAAGGCTTGCCTGCGGATACCCGCACTTTTTTCATGGTATATTCCCCCATGCGTCACTCAGTGGGCATTTGATACGCATACGGAAGGATCGCCTTCACGGAGCGTACCACGTCGTCGAAAGCCTCAGGCGTCAGCGACTGCGCACCATCGCACAGCGCGCACTTGGGATCGTTATGCACTTCGATCATCAAACCGTCGGCACCGCAGGCAGTGGCCGCCATTGCCATGGGCTTGACCATCCAATACATACCCGTTGCATGACTCGGGTCAACGATCACGGGTAGATGGCTCATTTTCTTGAGCATAGGAACAGCGGAAAGATCCAGCGTGTTGCGGGTGGTGGGTTCAAACGTGCGGATACCGCGCTCGCAAAGAATGACCTGATCATTGCCGCCTGCCATTACATATCCAGCGCTCATCAGCAGTTCCTGCAAAGTGCTGGCAAGGCCGCGCTTGATCAGGATAGGCTTGCCCGTACGTCCAAGCTCCTTGAGCAACTCAAAATTCTGCATATTGCGCGCACCCACCTGGATCACATCAACCTCATCAAACAGACTGAGCTGGCTCAGGTCCATGATCTCCGTCACGACAGGCAATCCTGTCAGTTTCTTGGCCTTCAGCAGCATTTCAAGGCCCTCACCGCGAAGTCCCTGAAACGCATAAGGCGAAGTACGCGGTTTGAAAGCGCCGCCTCTCAGCATGGTAGCACCGCTGGCCTTTACAGCTTCAGCCACAGCGCAGATCTGCTCCTCGCTCTCAATGCTGCAAGGGCCTGCGATCACGCTGAAAACACCGCCGCCAACCTGTGTATTGCCAACAGGAATGACCATCTCCTCCTCTTGGAACTTACGGTTGGCATTTTTATAGGGCTCCTGAACACGCTTGACGTCAGCAACGATATCAAGCGCACGGAGCATTTCAATATCTACGGCAGAGGTATCGCCCACCAGGCCGAGAATGGTATGCATTTTGCCCTTGGTGGGTTGCACGCTGATATTCATACCTTCCAGCCATGTTACCAAACGCTGAAGTTGCTTCTCTTCCGGATTTTTCTTGAGAACAACGATCATGGGATAACCTCCTACTTACTCGTCAACAAAAAAACTCGCGGCATTGGCCGCGAGCTCACGTTCAGCAGAACCTTGATGTCTCAGACAGCACAACGCAAAAGAGCCTTACGCTCAAACGTAAAGCTAAAGAAAAAGAAGAAGGCCGGATTGGTAGCTTGCTGTCTGCTCATGTTAATCCGACCCCCTTCTTATTTATGGTGGAAGCATACCACCAACAAATAGACTATGTCAATGCTTCACGCGCAAAAAACATCGAAAAAGCATTCACACAGCAAAGGTCAGTTCTTCTTGTAAAACACGCCTACAAGCGCGCCCATGCCATCATTGGGAGTGATGATCTCCTGCAGCGACCAACCCTGGGAAACATACTCGTTGATGACTTTTTCAGCCTGTTCAAGATCTTTCTCGCGGGAAGAGTGGAAGCCTTTGTTCAGGTAAACCAGTTTATACTCTTTCACTGCAGATCACTCCATCATATTTTTGACATTCAGGCTTGCAGCCTTTACAGCATTCTTACGTTCGCCCTTGGCAACCAGTTCTTCCACCGCATCGCGCATGGAAAGCCCGCGCACAAGCGAGTCAAACAGCTGTGCTTCCAAAGAAAGTTCGCTCTTGGCTGCTTCGGGCTGGGGAATATCCTCCTGCGCCCACTGGAACACGATGCAGTACTCGCCTTTTTCGGCCTTGGGATTAGCTTCCAATTCAGCAAGCACGGCAGTTACCGTTCCGCGAACTGTTTTTTCGTACTTCTTGGTCAGGTCACAACTGGCGGATACAAGAGTATTCGGCAAAACATCCGCCAAAACCTGCAAAAGATCGATTACGCGATGAGGAGACTCGTGTACGACCGCCGTTTTGGAACGGCGTGCCATGTCAAGCAGTTTCTCCTTCAGCTCATTCTTCTGTCTGGGCAGAAATCCAAAGAAAGTGAACTCCGTCACGTCAAGACCGCTCACGCTCAGTGCAGAAGCCATCGCCGTGGGACCGGGCACCGCCAACACTTCAACGCCTGCCTTGATGGCCTCAGCGGTGAGGATGCTGCCGGGGTCACTGATGCAGGGGGTGCCCGCATCGGTGGTCACGGCTACATCGATGTTTTCGGCAAGCATGCGCTCAACGATCTGTACAGCTTTGCTACGTTCGTTGTGTTCATGGCAGCTTGTCAGCGGCGTGTGGATGTCAAACGCGCTCAGCAGTTTCTGTGTAACGCGCGTATCCTCAGCGGCGATCAATGCAACATTCTGAAGGGTCTCAATGGCGCGGGGCGACATATCGCCCAGATTGCCGATGGGCGTTGCCACAACATACAAAGTGGGCATATGTTAACCCTCCAGTTTCTTTTCAAACACACGCAGCTTTGCGCTGCGGGCGCGGGAATTGTCGCTGGTCTCGTTTTTGCCGGGCTTTACAGCACCGCCTGCCAGCGCCTTGCCAAGCGGCTTTTTGCCGCATACGCACACAGGCATCTTGGGCGGGCAGATGCAGGGATTCTGCAGCCTTCGGAACGTATTTTTGGTAATACGGTCCTCCAGCGAATGGAAGGTGATGACCAGCAGCCTGCCGCCGGGCGCAAGCAAATCCACAAAATCGCACAAAGCCTGTTCTAGAGGTGCAAGTTCGTCATTGACGGCAATGCGTACCGCCTGGAACGTGCGGCGGGCAGGATGGCCGTCATCCTTGCGGCGTACAGCCTTAGGAATGGCTGCATCAACCACCGCTACAAGATCATTCGTGGTCAGAATGGGCTTCTGCGCACGCTTTTCCATGAATACCTGTGCGATGCGGGCCGCCCATTTCTCCTCACCGTATTCGGTAAGAATGCGGCGGAACTCACTCTCGGTGATATTTGCCAGATATTCTGCGGCAGTTACGTCCTGCGACTTGTCCATGCGCATATCCAGCGGCGCATCCTCATGGTAACTGAAGCCGCGCTCCCCCACGTCCAGCTGATGAGAGCTGACGCCAAGGTCAAGCAGCGCACCGCTAAGCGCGGGAGCGCCTGCAGCCTCCAGCAGCTGCTTTGCATCGTGGAAATTACCGTGGATGGCCTGAAAGCCTTCAAATCCTTTCAGACGTTCAGAAGCTGCGGCGATCGCCTCCATATCGCGGTCGATGCCGTACAGCTTAGCTGTACCGCCGGACAGACGCAGAATGCCTTCGCTGTGTCCGCCGCCACCAAGCGTACCGTCAGCGTACACACCGTCAGGCTGCGGATCCATCCATTCCATAACCTCGTCAAAAAGGACGGGAATGTGGTGAAATTCGTTACTCATGCTTCCTCCAAAGGTTCAAGTCCGAGCGCTTCCACAAGAAATCTGCGCCACGAGTTCTTGGCAGCTTTTTGAGATGTTGGTTTCAGCTCGATACCATCCTCCATAAAAGAAGTGTCATCAAGCTTTGCAGACAGGGAATCGAGCGGCCAGCCGGGTCTGCGTGCAGCGACCGGCTGATCAAGCATCCAGAAAGCGCCCTGTCTTGCCTCTTCCTTGGATTTCATGTAGGTTTTCACGCCGTTTGGCGTTTTCACGGCAAACCCATCCAGATAATACGCCAGCACTTTGCCGCCCAGCTTGTTGACAAGACCGCCATAGTAGGCGATCATGGCTTCATCATCCAGCCTTTCACCCTGCGGTGTGCGGATATGAAGCCCGGGCTGCAAAGGATCATCCAACGCAAGCTTATCAAAGTACAATCCCGAATCGTTGCAGATGACATAATCTGCATAACGTCCGTAGAAGGCAGCTTTGACAGCCGCATTTTCAGCAGGCGTATTCCCTTTTTCTTCAGGTTCGTTCGTAATGCCAAGGTCTGCAAGCGTTACAAACGTAACGGGATAGCCGCAAAGCACCTGTTCAAACAGCTTGCATTTGGCGGGATTGGTCGTACCGATCAAAACCTGCATGATGTACTCCGTTCGTATGGTACAGGAGCCCCTCCGAAGAGGGGCTCCATGTTTGATTACTGCTTCAGGTCCGCAATACGGGCCAAGAGGGATTCCAGCATGCTCTCGTTGGTGGCGAGCTTGGCCTTTTCAGCGTCTACCAGATGAGCAGGAGCCTTGGCAAGGAAGCCGGGGTTGTTCAGCTTACCCTTGGCACGGGCGATCTCGCCCTCAAGGTTCTTCTGTTCCTTCTCCAGACGGGCCAGTTCCTTGCCGATATCTACAAGATCGCCCAGGGGGATGCGGACTTCGCCGGCGGCGCAAATGGCGCTGACGACCTTCTCGCCCGCAAGAGCGTCCTTGCCGCCCAGCACAGCATCGCTGGCATAGGCAAGACGCTGCAGATAGGGCTCAGCGATGGCAAGGGTATCTTCCCAGCCGTTCTCGGGGATGAGCACGATATGGGTGCGCTTGCCGGCCTGTACGTTCATTTCAGCACGCAGGTTACGGATGGCGCGGATGATATCCATCAGACCGGTCATCTGGATCTCCTCGGTCTCGAAGGCGTATTCAGCCTTAACTTCGGGCCAGCGGGCAGTGATCAGCATGCCCTCATGCTCGGGCAGGTGCTGGTATACTTCCTCGGTGAGGTAAGGCATGAAGGGATGCAGCAGCTTGAGGATGCTTTCGATCACATAGAGCAGCACGCCGCGTACATTGTTCTTCTGCTCAAGGTCATCACCCATCAGGCGGCCCTTGCTCAGCTCGATGTACCAGTCACAGAACTCGTTCCACGCAAAATCGTAGATGTTCTGGGCAGCGATACCGAAGTCGCCGTCTTCCATATGGGAAGAGATCTCAGCGATCACCTTGTTCAGACGGCTCAGGATCCACTTATCGGGCAGCTGCAGCTTGGAAGGATCGATGGCTTCGCGGGTCTCGGTATTCATGAGCACGAAACGGCTGGCGTTCCAGATCTTGTTGGCAAAGTTACGGGCGCTCTCGACCTTCTCGTCGGAGTAGCGAGTATCGTTGCCGGGGCTTACGCCCATCGCCAGAGAGAAGCGCAACGCGTCAGCGCCGTACTTGTCGATGACTTCCAGCGGATCCACGCCGTTGCCCAGAGACTTGGACATCTTGCGGCCCAGCTCGTCACGGACAAGGCCGTGGATCAGAACGGTCTTGAAAGGGGTCTCGCCCATCTCTTCAACGCCGCAAGTGATCATACGGCTGACCCAGAAGGTGATGATGTCGTAGCCGGTGACCAGCACGTCAGTGGGATAGAAGTACTTCAGATCCTCGGTCTGCTCGGGCCAGCCCAGCGTGGAGAAGGGCCACAGAGCGGAGGAGAACCAGGTGTCCAGCACGTCTTCATCCTGATGGATATGAGTGCTGCCGCACTTGGAGCAGCAGGAAGGATCTTCACGCAGTACCATCATTTCGCCGCAGTCCTCGCAATACCATACGGGGATGCGGTGGCCCCACCACAGCTGACGGCTGATGCACCAGTCGCGGAT
>JAZKYW010000370.1:0-3418 GCA_045612325.1 Candidatus Limiplasma sp.
TCAGCTTTATCGGTACCATTTTCTCCACCGTGCTGCTGATGTTCATTGCGCCGGAAATCGCGCGCGTGGCCGTCAACTTCGGTTCGTTTGAGTTCTTCGCCATCGCGATCTTCTCCCTGACGATGGTCGCTACCCTTTCCAGCGGCAACATGGTCAAGGGCATTATGGCTGCTGTTATCGGCTTCATGTTCTCCACCGTCGGTACCGACGCCATTGAAGGAACTGCCCGCTTCACCTTCGGTCAGACCGCGCACAAGGGTGGATTTGACATGCTGGCCGTCATGGTCGGTCTGTTCGCCGTCGGTGAGATCATCGGCGCGGCGGAAACCAGCCGTCACGAGGCGGACGAAGAAGTCACCCAGCCCAGCCTCAAGGGCGTCAAGGGCTTCGGCTTCTCCATGGCTGAGTTCAAGGGCCAGCTGGTCAACGCGTTCCGCTCCTCCTGCATCGGCTTCGGCATCGGCGTTCTGCCGGGCATCGGCGGCGGCACCTCCAACGTGCTGGCCTACACCGTTGCGAAAAACTACGACAAGCATCCGGAAGAGTTCGGTCAGGGCCGCATTGACGGCGTTGTCGCTTCCGAAACCGCCAACAACGCCACCATCGGTGGCGCGATGGTTCCGCTGCTGACCCTGGGCATCCCGGGCGATACCACCACCGCCATGCTGCTGGGCGCGCTGACGCTCCACGGCCTCACCCCGGGACCGCTGCTGTTCCAGAACCAGGCTGAAATCGTGTATGGCATCTTTGCCGCCATGCTCATCTGCTCTTGCATCATGCTGTTCATGGAGTTCTTCGGTCTGCGTGTGTTCGTCAAGGTTCTCAAGATTCCGAAGTACATCCTCCTGCCCTGCGTGTTCGTGCTGTGCGTCATCGGCGCTTACGCCCTGAAGAACAACGTCAGCCAGGTTATCGCCGCGCTGGTGTTCGGCTTCCTCGGCTACGGCTTCAAGAAGCTGCATGTGCCGTCCACGCCGTTCATCCTCGGCTTCATCCTTGGACCGCTGGCTGAGGTCAACTACCGCCGCGGCATGATCCGCACCAAGGGCGACTTCGTGCCGTTCCTGACCTCCCCGATCAGCGCCGTGTTCCTCCTCGTCGCCGTTGCCGTTGTTCTCATGTACGCCACCAAGCCGCTGCGCATGAAGAAGAAGGCCCAGGTAAAGTAAACAACGCCATATTTCACGCGGCCCTTTGGGGGCCGCGTGAAAATCGGATTTCCTGTTTGGAAATCTGAACAGATATCCCATATAATGTAAAAAAACGGAAAGGAGCGGCTAAAGCAGTGCCACAAAACCGGCTGGAAGTACAGCAAACGCAAAAGCTGTCCCAGAGCATGCAGACGGTGATCTATATGCTGTCCATGGATCTGGATGCGCTGAGCGATTACATACAAAAGGCCATTGAAGAAAACCCGGCGCTGGAACTTGTGCCGCCCCAAAAGTCTGCGCACGATTACGCGATGTTCATCCGCTCCCGCTACAGCGGCAGCCGCGGCGAGTACAGAAACCCTGACGCGCCCGCGCCTGTGAGCACGGTGGACGACCTGGCCCAGCAGCTGCGCCTGGCCGGGCTTGACGCGGCAATCTGCCGCGCGGCGACGTGCATGCTGCATACGCTTTCCTCCCGCGGCTACTTTACGCAGGACCTGGAGGCGTTTGCCGCAGAGGCTGGCCTCGGCCTGGATATGGCCGCTCAGGCGCTTGCCGCCGTTCAGGCGCTGGAGCCTGCCGGCATCGGTGCGCGCTCGGTGGAGGAATGCCTTTGCCTGCAGCTGCGCGAAAAGCCGGACGCGGATCCCCTGTGCTACGACCTCATCCGCAAGTATTTGCCGGAGATCGGCAAAGGCGCGCTGCGCCAGATTGCCCGGGAAACCGGCGCGCCGCTCTCCCGCGTAAGCGCCTGCGTGGACGTAATCCGCAGCCTGACCCCGTCGCCCTGCTCCCTGAGTACGGAGGCCGTGCAGTACATCATGCCGGAATTCTCCGTGGAAGTTGACGCGGACGGACAGCTGACCATTCTCTTCCATAACGACTACTATCCCAGCGTCCGGCAGGACGAGGCGTTCCAACGGCTTTCCACCAACCTGACGGGCGAGGAGCTTGCCTTTGCACGCAGGGTGCAGGCCTCCGCCTCGCAGCTCATCCGCGCAGTGGATATGCGCCAGAGCACGATGGAAAAGGTCGCCCGCATCATCGTGCGCGAGCAGCGTGCGTTCTTCCTCGGGGAGTACAGCCTGCTGCCTTTGCGCATTGAGGACGCGGCCCTGGAAATCGGCGTGCATGAGACCACGGTCTACCGCGCGCTGCAGGGCAAGTACCTCTGCTGCGCGCGCGGCACGTTCCCGCTTGCGCACTTCTTCCAGAAGGAAGTGTCCGGCGGCGTGAGCGCCCAGCGGGTGAAGGAAATGATCCTTGATATCTGCCGCGGGGATACGAAGCTGTCCGACAGGGCGATTGCCGATGCGCTCAAAGCGCGCGGCGTCAGCCTTTCCCGCAGGACGGTCGCCAAGTACAGAGCACAGATGAATATCGATTCCAGCTTCCGCCGCAGCGCGGAGGAAAAGGAGTGAACCGCCATGAGAATACGCAACGACGGCACGGTGTCCCGCCTGCTTCGGGAAGTGCCGCTGCCCAAGATGTTCCACGCGGCTCAGCAGTTTCCAAGCGATCACATTGAGCGCGAGGACATCGAGAAGACCATTTTTGAAGAAATCGCCCGCTCCGGCATGGGCGAGCGCATCAAGCCCGGCATGAGCATCGCCATCACGGCGGGCAGCCGCGGCATCCGCAATGTGGACGAGATCACCCGCAGCGTTGTGGCGTGCGTCAAGTCCTACGGCGCGACCCCGTTCATCGTTCCGGCGATGGGCAGTCATGGCGGCGCGACCGCCGAGGGCCAGAAGGAAATGCTCGCCGGTTTTGGCATCACGGAAGAGGCCATGGGCTGCGAGGTCCGCTCCTCCATGGAGACCGTGCTGCTGGGTTATAGCGAGCTGGGCAAGCCGGTTTACATGGACAAGAACGCCTACGAGTCCGACGGCGTCATTATTTCCTGCCGCTTAAAGCCGCATAACGCTTTCCGCGGCCCGATTGAGAGCGGCCCCTGCAAGATGATGACCGTGGGCCTTGGCAAGCAGAAGGGCGCCGAGCAGGTGCATTCCGACGGCATGGACATTATCGCCAAGAACATTCCGACGATGGCGAAGGTGACCCTGTCTACTGGCAAGATCCTCTTTGCGATTCCCTGCCTTGAAAACGCTTACGACCAGACGATGATGTTTGAGGCCATCCCGGCCGAGAAGACCCTCACGCGCGAGCCGGAGCTGCTCAAGATTGCGTTTGCGAACATGCCGTCCATCCTCGTGGGTGAGGGCGACGTGCTGGTCGTGGACAACGTGGGCAAGAACTTCAGCGGA
>JAZKYW010000371.1:0-2350 GCA_045612325.1 Candidatus Limiplasma sp.
CTGCGTTCGCGTACAATATACTCATCGACGACGCCAGCCTTTTGAAGGGATTTGCACTGTGGGCGACCAGCAGGTTTCAGCGATTGTTTCCGCCCTTGGGGGCTTGGGCAACATCGCCTCAGCTGCGAATTGCATGACTCGGCTCCGTGTAACCGTTGCCGATGAAGCCCTCGTTGATGAGGCCGCTATCAAGCAAAACCCTGCAGTTCTTGGTTTGGTGCATGACCAGCATGCCTATTACGAGATAGTGGTGGGTCCAGGTAAAGCCAAGGCCTACGCGAATAAAGTTCAAGACATGCTGAAAAGCCCTGCTGCTGGCGCTGCTGCTTCTACATCCGTCACGGCAAGTGCAACAGCCGCAAGTGCTCAGGCCGCGGGAGCTGCAAAAGTCGCTGGAACTGAAAGAGTCGTTGAAGCAGCTGATCCAACTGATGAAAAGCCTTCCCTCAGCGCGCGGATCAAGCATTTCTGCAAAATCCTCGGCGGCATCTTCGTGCCGATGATTCCCGGCTTCATCGTATCGGGCATCTGCGGCAGCTTCGCTATGATCATCCAGCAGCTCGTGCCTGGCTATTCCGACAACGTGGTCTGGGGCTGCCTGTACAACCTGCTGTTCCTCATCCAGCAATCACTGCTTGCCTACCTCACGGCATGGACGGGCTATCGCGCCGCCGAGCAATTCGGCGCCACTCCCGTCCTGGGCGGCATGCTGGGCATGATCACATCCATGAGCAACATCAACGACATCGCCACGTTCCTGGGGCTTTACAACGCCGACTCTCCGCTCAGCTCCATCCTCATGACGGGGAAGGGCGGTGTGTTGGCGGTTGTGGTTGGCGTGTTCCTGCTGGCTAAGGGCGAGCGCCTTGTAGACGACCACATGCCGGATGTGCTGAAAGTCATCGGCACGCCGCTCGTCACCATGCTGATCTGCACGGCGTTCTACGTGCTCGTCGTCATGCCCGCCGCCGGCTTCGTGGCGTCGTGGCTGTGCGCTGGCATGAACGCCATTTGCATGAGCGACCACGTGATTGTCCGCATCATCACGGGATACTTGGGCGCGGCGCTGTTCTTGCCATTGGTGGCCTTGGGCATGCACCACGGGTTGGTGGCGCTCTACGCCATCCAGCTGGAATCCATAGGCTATGTGACCCTCTATCCCGCCCTGTGCATGGCGGGCGCCGGCCAGGTAGGTGCGGCAATCGCAATCCGCCGCAAGGCGAAGAAGTGCGGGAACACGAAAGTCGTGGCCATCGCCGATGCGGGCATTCCCGCCGGTTTCCTGGGTGTTGGCGAACCGTTGGTGTACAGCTTGACGCTGCCCATGGGAAAACCTTTCATCACCGCTGGTCTTGGCGCCGGATTTGGCGGCGCGTTCGTAATGTTCATGCAGGTGGCTGCGACTGCATGGGGCCCTTCCGGTCTGCTTGGCCTGTGCGTGATGGATGCGGGGCCGGCCGGTGTGGCTACGAGTTTGGGCTCCTATGCGATAGGCCTGGCCGTAAGCTACATCATGGGCTTCATCATCACCAACGCCGTGGTGAGGGAAGACGAAGTGGCCGAGCTGTACCATGACGAGATGTCGGATGCGCAGCAGACTGAGGAGCCTGGCGCATCGGTTCCGACGGCTCAAACTTCATCGTATGCGCAACAGGTTTTGGAATCTGGCACGCCAACTCCAGCAGTTCCTCAAGCTTCAACAGCAAGCGCAGACGATGACCTTCCGTCCGCCGGGTCTCCCGTAGGTCCTGCAATCGTTCATGGGCAACCCGTCGCCCTGGACGGCATGATTCTGCTTGCTCCTGCAGATGGTCAGCTCATCGCTCAGAAGCAGATCAGCGACAAGACTTTCAGGGAAGGCTATCTCGGCAGTTGCTTCGGCATAGTGCCGAGTGAAGGTGTCGTTTATGCCCCGTGTTCGGGCGTGGTGGCTCTAGAGACAGAGTCCCACTACGCGTTTGTGATCGAAGATCCGCAAGGCCAGCGGGTCATGACTCACGTCGGGCTCGGTACCGTCAACATGAATGGTGAAGGCTTCGAGCCATTGGTTGACCAAGGCGACTCAGTTGAAGCGGGCGTACGACTGCTGAACTTCGATCGCGCTCTCGTCCGTGCTAGTGGTTACGAAGACACAATCATCACTGCTTTGATGGAAAACGCCTGATTGCGGTGCGAACATCATGGAAAACGTCTCAATGCGCAGAAGGAACATGAAGACAATCAATGTAGTCGCGGCCATCATCAAGCAAGGTGATTGCATACTCGCCACGCAGCGGGGTTATGGCGATCATGCGGGCGGCTGGGAGTTTCCCGGTGGCAAGATCGAGCCGGGTGAGACGCCCGAAGAAGC